>NZ_JBHTSA010000010.1:0-121049 GCF_042795405.1 Streptomyces sp. NPDC056480
CCCGTCGTTAGTGGGACTTCGCGGCCAACCTCTTAACCCACCCGCACACCCTACCCCCCACCCGCCGGCGCCCCGGCACCCCCAAGCGGGGTGCCGGGCCTCCGTACGTGCTCCGAGGGCGACGATCAGGCGTCGAAGACCTCGTTGACCAGCTGCTGCTGCTCGGCCTGGTGGCGCTTGGCCGAGCCGACCGCCGGGGACGAGGAGTGCGGACGCGAGATCCGGCGCAGGCGCTCGCCCGCCGGGATGTCCGCGCCGACCGCCAGGTCCAGGTGGTCGATCAGGTTGAGGGCGATGAACGGCCACGCACCCTGGTTCGCCGGCTCCTCCTGCGCCCAGATGTACTTCGCGGCGTTCGGGTACTTGGCGATCTCGGCCTGGAGCTCGGCACCCGGCAGCGGGTACAGACGCTCGAGGCGGATGATCGCGGTCTCCGTGTCGCCGCGCTTCTGACGCTCGGCCTCCAGGTCGTAGTAGACCTTGCCGGCGCAGAAGACGACCTTGCGGACGTCGGCCGGGTTCGCCGTCGTGTCACCGATCACCGGGCGGAAGCCGCCGGTGGTGAACTCCTCCGCCTTGGACGCCGCGGCCTTCAGACGCAGCATCGACTTCGGGGTGAAGACGATGAGCGGCTTGTGGTGCGGGTTGTGGACCTGCCAGCGCAGGAGGTGGAAGTAGTTCGACGGCAGCGTCGGCATGGCGACCGTCATGTTGTCCTGGGCGCACATCTGGAGGAAGCGCTCCGGGCGGGCGGACGAGTGGTCCGGGCCCTGGCCCTCGTAGCCGTGCGGCAGGAGCAGCGTGACGCCGGAGGTCTGGCCCCACTTCTGCTCGGCCGAGGAGATGAACTCGTCGACGACGGTCTGCGCGCCGTTGACGAAGTCACCGAACTGGGCCTCCCAGATGACCAGGGCGTCCGGGCGCTCCAGCGAGTAGCCGTACTCGAAGCCCATCGCCGCGTACTCGCTGAGCAGCGAGTCGTAGACGTTGTAGTGGGCCTGGTCCTCGGCCAGGTAGAGCAGCGGGGTGTAGTCCTCGCCGGTCTCCTGGTCCACCAGGACCGCGTGGCGCTGGCCGAAGGTGCCGCGGCGGGAGTCCTGGCCGGACAGCCGGACCGGGGTGCCCTCCATGAGCAGCGAGCCGATGGCGAGGGTCTCGCCCATGCCCCAGTCGATCGTGCCGTCCTCGACGGAGGCGGCGCGGCGCTGCATCTGCGGCATCAGACGCGGGTGGACCGTGATCCGCTCCGGGATGCTGACCTGCGACTCGGCGATCCGCTTCACGACCTCGGAGGAGACCGCGGTGGTGACGCCGACCGGGAAGGCCGCCTTGGCGTCCGGGACGGTCGCCGACGCCGGGGCGTTGGTGGCCTCGCGGACCTCCGCGAACACCTTCTCCAGCTGGCCCTGGAAGTCCTGGAGCGCCTGCTCCGCCTCTTCGAGGGTGATGTCGCCGCGACCGATGAGCGACTCGGTGTACAGCTTGCGCACCGAACGCTTCTTGTCGATCAGGTTGTACATCTGCGGGTTGGTGAACTGCGGGTTGTCGCCCTCGTTGTGACCGCGGCGGCGGTAGCAGATGAGGTCGATCACGACGTCCTTGTTGAACGTCTGGCGGAACTCGAAGGCGAGCCGCGCGACGCGGACCACGGCCTCCGGGTCGTCGCCGTTCACGTGGAAGATCGGCGCCTCGATCATGCGGGCCACGTCGGTCGCGTACATCGAGGAACGCGAGGACTCCGGGGCGGCGGTGAAGCCGACCTGGTTGTTGATGACGATGTGGACCGTGCCGCCGGTGCGGTAGCCGCGCAGCTGCGACATGTTCAGGGTCTCGGCGACGACGCCCTGGCCGGCGAAGGCCGCGTCACCGTGCAGGGCGACGGGCAGGACGGTGAAGTCCGTGCCGCCCTTGTTGATGACGTCCTGCTTGGCGCGGACGATGCCTTCCAGGACCGGGTCGACCGCCTCCAGGTGCGAGGGGTTGGCGGCCAGGGAGACCTTGATCTCCTCGCCGTCGAGACCGACGAAGGTGCCCTCGGCGCCCAGGTGGTACTTGACGTCGCCGGAGCCGTGCATCGACTTCGGGTCGAGGTTGCCCTCGAACTCGCGGAAGATCTGCGCGTACGACTTGCCGACGATGTTCGCCAGGACGTTCAGCCGGCCGCGGTGGGCCATGCCGATGACGACCTCGTCGAGGCGCGACTCGGCGGCCGAGTCGATGACCGCGTCGAGCAGCGGGATGACGGACTCGCCGCCCTCCAGGGAGAACCGCTTCTGGCCGACGTACTTCGTCTGCAGGAAGGTCTCGAAGGCCTCGGCGGCGTTCAGCCGGCGCAGGATCCGCAGCTGCTCCTCGCGCTCCACGCGGGAGTGCGGGCGCTCGACGCGGTCCTGGATCCACTTGCGCTGCTTCGGGTCCTGGATGTGCATGAACTCGACGCCGGTGGTGCGGCAGTACGAGTCGCGCAGCACGCCGAGGATGTCACGGAGCTTCATCATCGACTTGCCGGCGAAGCCGCCGACCGCGAACTCCCGCTCCAGGTCCCACAGGGTGAGGCCGTGCTCGGTGATGTCCAGGTCGGGGTGCTTGCGCTGCTTGTACTCCAGCGGGTCGGTGTCGGCCATGACGTGGCCGCGGACCCGGTAGGAGTGGATGAGCTCGAAGACGCGCGCGGCCTTGGTGACGTCGTCGTCGTGCGACGCGTCGATGTCCTTGAGCCAGCGGACCGGCTCGTAGGGGATGCGCAGGGCCTTGAAGATGTCGTCGTAGAAGCCCGCCTCGCCGAGGAGGAAGTTGGCGACGACGCGCAGGAACTCGCCGGAGGCGGCGCCCTGGATGACGCGGTGGTCGTACGTCGAGGTCAGGGTCATGACCTTCGAGATGCCCAGCTTGTTCAGGGTGTCCTGCGACGTGCCCTGGAACTCGGCCGGGTAGTCCATCGAGCCGACGCCCATGATGACCGACTGTCCGGGCATCAGACGCGGGACGGAGTGGACGGTGCCGAGGCCGCCGGGGTTGGTCAGGGAGACCGTGACGCCGGTGAAGTCCTCCATCGTCAGCTTGCCCACGCGGGCCCGCTTGACGATGTCCTCGTACGCCTGCCAGAACTCGAAGAAGTTGAGCGTCTCGGCCTTCTTGATGCCCGCGACGACGAGCTGGCGGTCGCCGTTGGGCTTCACCAGGTCGATCGCGAGACCGAAGTTCACGTGCTCCGGCTTGACCAGGGTCGGCTTGCCGTCCTTCTCCGCGAAGGAGTAGTTCATCGACGGCATGGCCTTGATCGCCTGCACCATCGCGTAGCCGATCAGGTGCGTGAAGGAGATCTTCCCGCCCCGGGCGCGCTTCAGGTGGTTGTTGATCACGATCCGGTTGTCGAAGAGCAGCTTCACCGGGACGGCGCGGACGGACGTGGCCGTCGGCACCTCCAGCGAGGCGTTCATGTTCTTCGCGACCGCGGCGGCGGGGCCGCGCAGCGTGATCAGCTCGGGGCCGGCGGGGGCCTCGGCCGCGGGCTTGGCGGCGGCCGCGGCGGGCTTGGCCGGGGCGGGCGCGGCGGCGGGCTTCGCGGCGACCGGCGCGGCAGGAGCCGCGGCGGCCTTCACGGGCGCCGGAGCGGCCACGGGGGCCGGAGCCGCGACCGGAGCGGGCGCGGGGGCCGGAACGGCCGCAGGAGCGGCAGGCGAGGCCTGTGCGGGGCCCGCCTGCTGCGCCGCAGGGGCGCTCGGAGTGGTGGAAGCCGGGGCGGTCGGGGTCTCCGACGCTCCCGGCTTGTAGTCGGCGAAGAAGTCCCACCAGGCACGATCGACCGAATTCGGGTCCTGGAGGTACTGCTGGTAGATCTCGTCGACGAGCCACTCATTGGCACCGAAGGCGACTGCGGGGCTCTTGCCCTGCCCGTCCTGGTCGGTCGGGGAGCTCGGGGTACTGGGGGACTGAGACGACACGGCGGCAACCGCCCTCTTCCGCTTCACAAGGTGATGGACAGCGGAAATAAAGGCTACGCCTGTCCGGCCGAGAGGTGCAGGCGGGGAGCGCCAACGTCGCGCAAGTCACACTTGACGGGGTGTTTCGGGGCCGTGAATGGCGGGAAACAAGCGTGGTTCCGCATGTGTGAGGGTAGGGGGAAGCGCAGGCACGGCCGCCTTCGACCGCACCTCTGACCAGTCCCCGCTCACGTGCGCGGAGGTCTCCCTCGCCTACACGCAGAACGGGCTGCTCCGGTTCGAACCCTACGTCAATCTCTCGGCGGAAGGCTGCCCGGAAGAGTGACCCTGATCCGGCAGCCACGTGCTGATTCGGCCACCCCGATCCCGCCGCCGTGCAGATCCACCGCCCAGCGGGCGATCGCGAGGCCGAGTCCCGTGCCGCCGTCGCTCCCGGGGCCCTGCCGGTGCGGGGCCGTGCCCCGGTTGAACCGCTCGAAGACCCTGTGCCGCTCCGACTCCGGGATGCCGGGACCCTCGTCCTCGACCTCCAGCTCCAGGGAGTCCGGGTACGGGCCGCGCCGGGCCCGGACCGTGACGCGGCCGTGCGGCGGCGAGTGCTTCACCGCGTTGTCGATCAGGTTCGCCATGACCTGGTGCAGCCGCTCCGCGTCCGCGTGCGCCACCAGCTCGGGCGGCGACACGTCCAGATGCAGATGCACATCCGTGCGGTTGTGCAGGCCCGAGGTGGACGAGAGACCACGCTGCGAGGCGGCCAGGTTCGCTTCGCGCAGAACCCCGGACAGATACGGCCAGACCTCGAAGCGGCTCGCCCTCAGCGCCACGACACCGTTGTCAAGGCGTGACAGGTCGAGCAGCGTCTCCACCAGCCGGCCCAGCCGCTCGGTCTGCTTCAGCGCCGACCGCATCGTCTCCGGATCCGCCTCGGAGACCCCGTCCACGACGTTCTCCAGTACGGCCCTGAGCGCGGCGATCGGGGTCCGCAGCTCGTGCGACACATTGGCGACCAGCTCCTTGCGGTGCCGGTCCACCGCCTCCAGGTCGTCGGCCATGCGGTTGATCGTCGACGCCAGGTCGCCCAGCTCGTCGCGCCGGTCCGCGCCCCGCACCCGCCGGGTGAAGTCCCCGCGGGAGATCGTCCCGGCCACCGTGGTCATCTCGTCCAGCGGCGCCGTCAGGGACTGCGCCACGAACTGGGTGATCAGCAGGGTCGCGATCATCGCGAAGATCGTGATGTACCGGAACTCCGTGGAGGTGCGGATCGCCACCAGCGCGAGCCCGGAGGTCAGCAGGACCGCCCCGACCACCAGCGTGCCCAGCTTGGTCTTGATCGAGATCGCGATCCGGCGCGGCCGACGTACCCCGCCGTCCGGTCCCCGCAGCTCCCTCGGCCACCCGGGCCTCCGCCGGCTCACAGCGCCGGGGTCTCCAACGCGTAACCGACGCCATGCACCGTGCGGATCCGCTCGGCCCCGATCTTCCGGCGCAGCGCCTTGATGTGGCTGTCCACGGTCCGGGTGCCCGAGGCGTCCGCCCAGTCCCACACCTCCGCGAGCAGCTGCTCGCGGGAGAGGACCGCCCGCGGCGTGCTCGCCAGGCAGACCAGCAGGTCGAACTCGGTCGGGGTCAGGTGCACGTCCTCGGACCGCACGCGGACCCGGCGCTGCGCGTGGTCGATCTCCAGTTCGCCGAGCCGCAGGATGCCGCTGCGCGGGGTCACGGCCGCCAGCGCGGCCCGCTCCACCCGCCGGAGCAGCACGTGCACCCGGGCGGCCAGCTCCCGCATCGAGAACGGCTTGGTCATGTAGTCGTCCGCGCCCACCCCGAGGCCGACCAGCATGTCGGTCTCGTCGTCCCGGGCGGTCAGCATGAGGACCGGGACGGGGCGCTGGGCCTGGACCCGCCGGCACACCTCAAGGCCGTCGAATCCGGGCAGCATCACGTCGAGGACCATCAGGTCCGGCTGCCATGCCTCGGCCGCGTCGACGGCCGCGGGGCCGTCGGTCGCGGTCTGGACGAGAAACCCCTCGGCGCGCAGCCGAGCGGAGATCGCCTCGACGATCGTGGCGTCGTCCTCGACCACGAGCACCCGGCGCTGGGCCCCCGGAGTGGCCGCCGCACCGTGGTGAGTGGTGTGTGTCTGCTCCATTGCCCCGCCTCGCGTCGCCGATGTCGGCTCTGCAGCCTAGAGGTACCGGCGGCGTCCCGGCTATCCAGGACTTACTCGGGCCGGATGCCGAGGTGAACCACGTCGGGGACGCCCCGGGCAACGGGGATCTCTTCCGTCCGTACCCCGCTGAATCCGGCATTCCGCAAGGACCCTTCGAAATCGACGGAGGGCCGGGCGGACCAGACGGCGAGCACTCCGCCGGGGTTCAGACGGGCCGCGCAGGCCGCCAAACCCTCGGCCGCGTACAGGGATTCGTTGTCCTCGGTGACCGTCCAGTCGGGCCCGTTGTCGATGTCCAGGCAGAGGGCGTCGTAGGTGTCCGAGGAGGTGCGGAGGTGGTCCACCAGGTCCGTGTGCAGGATCACGGTCCGGGAATCGGCGAGCGCGGCCCCGGAGATCGCGGCGAGGGGCCCCTGGCGGTGCCACTCGATGATCGCCTCCTCCCGCTCGACGACCGCGATCCGGCCCCAGCGGGGATCGGCGGCGGCGTGCGCGAGGGAGAAGCCGACGCCGAGACCGCCGACGAGGACGGCCGCACCGGAGCGGGACCGCTCGGGGAGCGCGGCCTGTGCCGCGTCGATCAGGAGCCGCTCGGAGCGCCCGTCGGAGGTGTCCATCAGGAAGGTGCCGTTGGCGATGATCTCGTAGTGCTCGTCGCGACGGCGGAGGACGACCTCTCCGTACGGTCCTTCTCGGCGGTCGAGGGTGACGGTTCCTGACATGGTCGGTCGCTCCGCTCTCGGCTCGGCAGTGGGTCCCCGGCCATCCTCGCGGGACGGCGGCGGTGGGGACAAACCCGTTTCGGGGAAGGGGAGATGGGGTCGCACGGCCGTGCGAGAATCCCCACCTCCCGCCGCGCCGCGTTCAGCGCCGGTTCCCGTCCGTCCAGATGCGGCTGCTGAGGTCCGAGCCGCGGAGCACCTGCACCCGCCACGGTTCGATGCGCAGGACGTGGTACCCGGGGTCCTCGGGGCCGCCGCGCCAGTAGCCCACGGGGTCGTACCCGACGCCCGCGGGGCTTCCCTTGCGGTAGAGGTCCCACGCGTACTCCCTGCTCTCCCGGTCCTCCGCCCAGGTCGAGACGCTGTCGATGAAGACGGCGTTCTGGCGGGGGCTCCAGTACGAGTAGGTGGTGTGCGGGTTGTTGGCCAGATGCGCCACCTTGACGGGCGTCTTGTAGGCCGCGAGCCAGCCGACCGGTCTTCCGTCGACCACTTCCCAGACGGGCATCAGCACGCGGGCCCTGGGGCGCGACGCGCTGTCCACGGTGATCATGGTGGCGTAGCCGATGTCCTGGATGTAGGCATTGAACTTGTCCTCGATCTCCGAGAAGGATTCCACGCGGGTGGCCATATCGATTCCTTTCGGCATTCGTCATGCGGTGGTCGTCGTTCGTCGTGCGGTGGTCGGCATTCGGAATTCGGCGGTCGTCATCCGGAGGCCGTCATCCGGCGGTCGCCGGGAGGAGCTACCTCGACGCGTCGGCGGGCTCGGCCGTACGGGGAATGTCGGCGGGCACGGGTCCGGCGTCGGTGTCCGCCGCCCCCGCCCGGCCGCGGAGACCGAAGGCGCTGACGAGGGCGGCGACGAGGGCGGCGACGAGCGGCACGACCAGGGCGGCCCGGTAGCCGTCGAGGAGCGCCGCGGGCGAGCCGCCGTCCGTGGCCGCGATGTTCACCGCGGCGACCGTGGACAGGCCCAGAGCCGCGCCGAACTGGAAGGACGTGTACAGCAGACCGCCGGCGACGCCCTGCTCCTCCTCGGCGATGCCGTCGGTGGCGACGATGGTCAGCGGCCCGTACGCCAGGGAGAAGGCCAGACCCAGGACGATCAGGCTCGGGAACATCGCCAGGTACGTCCAGTCGGCGCCGACCGGCAGGAACAGCGCGTACGCCAGCGCGGCGAGGAGCAGACCCCCGAAGATCACCCGGGCGTTGCCGAACCTGGCCACGAGCCGGGGGGTGAGGGTGGGGGAGAGGATCGCGTCCACACCGATGACGATGAGGGCGAAACTGGTCTGCAGGGTCGACCAGCCGCGCAGCTCCTGCAGGTAGAGCACCGCGATGAACTGGAAGCCGAAGAAGCCCGCGGCGAAGAGCAGCCCCGCCACATTGGCGCGGACCAGCGAGGCGTTGCGGAAGATGCCCAGGCGCACCAGCGGCGAGGACGACCTGCGCTCGACGGCGACGAAGACCAGGAACAGCAGCAGGCTCGCCGCGACGGTGCCGATCGTCGTGGCCACCGAGACGTGCGCGGCACGCTCGACGCCGAAGACGAGGAGCAGGATGCCGCCGGTGACGCTGACCGAGCCGGCCAGGTCGACGCCCTGGCCCGTGCGGTCCGGGCGCGGCGACCTGGGGATGAGGGCGATCGCCGCGATCAGGATGACCAGGCTGAGGACGACCGGCGCGAAGAACACCCAGCGCCAGTCGACGGCGGTCAGCAGGCCACCCACGACGAGGCCGATCGAGAAGCCGCCTGCCGCGGTGCCGGAGTAGACGAGCAGGGCCTTGTTGCGCTGAGGGCCCTCTTCGAAGCTCGTGGTGATGATGGACAGACCCGCCGGGGTCATGAACGCGGCGGCGACACCGGTCACGAAGCGGGCGACGATCAGCATCCAGCCCTCGGTGGCGAACCCGCCGAGGCCGGAGAAGAGCAGGAAGACCACGAGCCAGAAGACGAACATCCGGCGGCGTCCGAACAGGTCGGCGGCCCGGCCGCCCAGCAGCATGAACCCGCCGTAGCCGAGTACGTAGGCGCTCATCACCCACTGGAGCATGCCCGTCGACATGTCCAGGTCCTCACGGATCGACGGCAGGGCGACGTTGAGCATGGCCACGTCGATGCCCTCGAGGAAGATCGCGCCGCACAGCACGAACAGCACGCCCCAGGCACGTCCGCTCATGCGGTCCGCACTGCTTCTCGACGGGGATTTCTGAAGGGACACGGAATCTCTCCTTGGGCGCGAAGGAATGGTCGCGGGGAATCGGCCGCATTCCGGCGGCGGGCACCTGGCGTTCCCTTGCAGTCCGCGTGAGAAGCCGCCCCGGAAAGGGCGCGAAACAAGGAGAAAGCCGTGCCGCGGGATTCCCCCGCTTCGATGGGGAAATCCTGCGGCACGGCGGAGAATCGGGGAAGAAGGCACTTCGAAGTCACCCGGTCACTTCACGGGTACCGACCTCACTTCACGGGTACCGACCTCGCGTTACGGGTACCGGCCTCGTGTCACAGGTACCGGCCTCGTGTCACAGGTACCGGCCTCGTGTCTCAGGTACCGGCCTCGCGGCGCGCGGTCCTCGGGATCAGGACTCGCCCGTCGCCTGCCGCGCGGTCCTCGGGATCAGGACTCGCCCGTCACCCGCCGCGCGCCCCGCCACGCGTACAGGCCCGTGCCGGCCACGAGCGTGGCGACCGCCACCGTCCACGCCCCCGCCTGGGCGCCCGGCTGCATCACCCAGGCCCACCACTGCGCCCCTCCGCCCGGGGCGGCCGGGGCCGCGAGATAGACCGTACCCACGAAGAAGGCCGACGGCAGCCAGCTCAGCCGGCCGCCGACGACAGCGGCGGCGGCCGCCGTCAGGCCCACGAGCCCCAGGGTGTTGCGTACGGCGGCGAGCGCGCCGAACTCCTCCGCGTGCCCCGGCACCGCCAGGGCGAGCAGCGTGACGGCGAGGGCGGCCGGGGCGAGCACATGGGCGAGACGGCGGGGCCACCACGCGCGTACCGCCGTACGGTCCAGCTCGTCGCTCGGTGTGTGGAGGCTGGTGCCGATCGCGGCGGCCGCGAGCAGCGGGCCGAGGACGACGACCGGCAGCCGGGCCGTGTGGTCGAAGCCGGGCAGCGACTCCAGCCACCAGGCCGCCCAGGCGGCGGCCACCGCCGTTCCGGCGAGGGCGGCCAGGGCGCCGGGCAGGGCGCGGGAGCGCAGATAGAGCAGGGCGGCAGGCCTCATGGCACCGGCACCTCGTCGGGGTGGCAGGTGTTCGCCGCCAGATAGCGGGCCAGGTAATCGCGCTGGGCGGCCGGGGACTTGGCGTGGAGCCGGTCGATGTACGGCTGGGCGGCGGTCGGATCGGGTCCGTAGCCCTCGGGCGTCGGCGCCAGCCACTCGATGACGGCGAGGTTGATGATGCTCGCCCGCTCCGCGTTCGGACCGGTGTTGTCACCCGGCCGGCACGTGTCCGAGAACAGCCAGGAGACCGCCGAGTTCAGATACAGATCCTTGCGCGGGAGCCGGCCGCGCACCGCGTCCGCCGCCACGTTGGGCAGTTCGACGTCTCCGGGGCGCGGGGCCCCGAACGGGCCGCCGACCCAGCGGACCGGGGCGCCGGGCAGCCCCTTGAGGCGGGTGTTGAGCGGGGCGAGCGCCGCCGACACCTCGGGCAGCAGGCGTTCGTCCACGGCCGTGAGGCAGATCTGCGGCGTGCCGTCGTCGCAGAGCGGGCGCGCCAGGGCCGGGTCCGGACGCCACGGGCCCTCGTCCATCGGCAGGCGCAGGATCAGCGCGGCGGCGGCGACCGCCACGGCCAGCGGGACCAGGGCGAGCGCCCGCAGCCGCGCCCGGCGGAGCCCGTACGCCAGGAGGGCGGTGAGCGCGAGCCCGGCCGTCCACGCCATCGACACCGGACCGAACCACCACACCGGCCGGTCCCAGAGGAACTGGTGCTCGGCGGCGGGGTCCAGCCAGCGGACGGTTCGGTGGCTGTACGCGCCGATGCCCAGTGCCACATAGCCGACGATGCCCAGGAGCGGGGCCGTCAGCCGCCAGCGGACCGTACGTCCGGCCGCATGGCCGAGCGCGCCCAGGGAGGCGACGGCGACCGCGTCGGCGGCGAGGAGTTCGAGGAAGGGGCGGCCGCCGGAGGCGTACGGCCAGGTCGCGAGGAGGCAGACCGCGTCGGCGAGGAGCACGCCCGCGGCCGGCCAGAGCGCGGACGGTGCGACCGCGACGAACAGGCGGCGGAGCGGGGAGCGGGGCACGGACTCCCAGAGGTCCAGCGTTCCGCGCCGCCGGTCCCGGCCGCCCTGCCAGCAGCCCGCCGCGAGCGCGAGCGGTCCGGCGAGCAGCCCGGCGGCCACGTGCAGCAGGTTCGTGGCATCGGCCCAACGTCCCTGCCAGCCCGGCGCCTTGCCGTACATCGTCACGAGCACCGTGAGGAGGACGGCGACGCCGGTCCAGGGGCCGAGCCCACGGCGCAGCTCGATGAGGACGGGCCTCGGCGCGCGGGTGGTCCGTCCGGTGGTACGCGGCGGGGGAGGGGTGAGGGTGGCGGTCACCGGAGTGCTCCCTTCGCGGCGTCCGCGGGGGCCCGGTGGGCGCGCAGGGCGGCCGTGTAGCCGCGCTCGACGGCATGCGTCGTGGAGTCGTTCCCGTCGGCGGACTCGCCGCCGAGCGCGGTGAGTTCGGCCGTCGAGCCCTGGAAGGCGAGGCGGCCCGACTCGATGAGGGCGACCTGGGTGCAGGCCGCCGCCACGTCCTCCACCAGGTGCGTGGAGACCACCACCGTCGCCTCCGTCCCCAACTCCCTCAGGAGCGCGCGGAAATCGACGCGCTGCTCCGGATCGAGGCCCGCGGTCGGCTCGTCGAGCAGCAGCAGCTCCGGTTCGTTCACGATGGCCTGGGCGATTCCGGCGCGCCTGACCATGCCGCCCGACAGCGTCTTCATCCGCGCGTCGATCCGGTCGCCGAGCCCGACCCGTGCCACCGCCTGCTCCACGGCCGCCGGGACGCGCTCGGCCGGCACCTCCTTGAGCCAGGCGACGTAGGCCACGAACTCCCGCACGGTGAAGGCCGGGTAGTAGCCGAAGTCCTGCGGCAGATAGCCGAGCCGGCGCCGGATGCCGGTGCGTTCACGATGGCTGGTCGCGTCCCCGCCGAGCAGCTCCACCCGGCCGGAGGAGGGGGCGGCGACGGTCGCGAGGACCCGGATGAGAGAGGTCTTTCCGGCGCCGTTCGGGCCGAGCAGGCCGTGGACGCCGGGACCGAGGGACAGGTCGAGCCGGTCGAGGGCGACGGTACGGCGGTGGCGGACGGTCAGTCCGCTCACCGCGACGGCGGTCGAGGCGTTCACCGGGACTCCAGGTGGTCGAAGGAACGGCGCCGCAGCGCGAGCAGGGCGGCGCAGGCCAGCGCGGCGGCGGCCCACCCCCCTTGGGCGGCGGGGCCGGAGAAGTACGGGGCGAGTGCGGTGGCCGAGGCGGCCGTGTCCGTGGGGCCGAGCAGCGGGCCCGTGACGGCGAGCAGCCATCCGCCGCCGAGCGTCGCGGCCGCCGGCCGGCAGCCCACGAACGAGCCGAGCGCGAGCGTGGCCAGGGTCAGCGCCAGGCCGGGAAGCAGCCAGGCGGCGGCTCCCGGGAAGCCGGTCACCGGCGGGAGCAGCGCGCCGCCCGCGGTCAGCAGCGGTACGCAGACGGCGAGGACGGCGGCGGTACGGGTGAGCAGCAGCCGCAGTCCGCCGGAAGGGGTGGCGGCGGTGATCTCGTACAGCGGGTCGGCGTGCCGTCCGTACGAGACGGCCACACCGGCGAGCGGCAGGACGGGCGAGAGGGCGAGCAGCAGACCACGGGCCCCCTGGACCCCGGCTCCGTAGGCGAGCCCGAAGGCCCCGCCGACGACCAGCAGGACGGCCACCACCCAGGACCCGCGGAGGGCGGGCCCGACGGCCCACCAGAGCCGGGCCCACCGGCCGAGGGGGGTGGGGGTGCGCGGGGTGGGCGCGACGGAGGCGGGCCGGGTGCCGGGAGAGGCGACGGATCCGGGTCGGCGCCCGGGAGCGTCGGCGTGTTCGGGCCGGCGCCCGAGGAAGCGCCCGAGGAAGGCGGCGGCCGCGAAACGGCGGCCGAGGGGCGCGGCGGGTGCGGTCCCGCGGCCGGGGGACCCCGGGCGTACGGCCCGGGCACTCGACGGAGCCCGGCCGGGGCCGAGGGATGCCAGCAGCTCGGCGCGGACGCTCGCGAGGACCGGGCCGGCCGTTCCGGCCCGTACGGCGGCCGAGACGCGGCCCGCGCAGCCCGCGCAGGACTCGACGTGCTTCTCCAGCGACCAGGCGTCGGTCTCGGCGGCGGACCCGTCGGCGTACCGGCGCGCGAGGGCGTCGGTGACGTGCCAGGGGAGACCGGGGCTCCCCGGGCCGTCCGCAGGGGGGCGTCGGGTCGTCATGCGGTGCCTCCCAAGGCGTGCGGGCCACCGGGGTGGGCCGCTCCGAGCGCGGCGCGCAGTTCGCGGCGGGCGCGCAGGGCGCGGGTCTTGACGGTGCCCTCGGGTATGCCGAGGAGCCGGGCGGTCTCGCGGGTCGTCAGGCCGTCGACGACGGTCGCCCGCAGGACCTCGGCGAGTTCGGGCGAGATCCGGTCGAGGGCCGCGCCCACCTCTCCGTACTCCAGTCCGGCGAGCACCCGGTCCTCGGCGGAGGACGCGGCGACGGACGGCTCCGCGGGCACGGCGGCGTGCTCGGCCGCCCGTTCCGCGACGCGTTCCGCGCGGGCCCGGGCCCGCTGCGCGTCCACCAGACGCCGGGCCGCGATCACCCAGATCCAGCCGCCGGCCTCGCCCCGGCCCCGGTGGCCGCCGGCCGAGCGCCAGACCGTGACGAAGGTGTCCTGGAGGACCTCCCGTACGGTCTCCTCGTCCGTGCAGCGCCGGGCGAGGCGGGCGTGCAGCCAGCCTGCGTGCCGGTCGTACAGCACGGCGAGCGCCTCGGAGTCCCCCCGGGCGACCGCGCGCAGCAGCGCCGAGTCGTCGTCCTCGTCGCCCCCGGAGGGGCCTCCCCCTGCGGGGCGCAACAGTCTCACGCCTTCTCTATCGCGCGCGTGCCCCGGTTCGGTTCTCGGCGCGGGTACGGGCGCGGGCGCCGGCGCGGGTGCGGTTCCCGACGCGGGGGCGCGGCGGGTCGGCCCAGGCGGTCTTCCGCGGGCTGGCTCAGGGGTTCGTCGGCGGGCCGCCCTCCGGGAGGGCGGCGAAGACCCGCTGGAGCGCGGCCGGGCGCTCGCCGTCGCCCGAGACGACGAGGCGGTGGCGGTACGTCACGTAGTACTGGAAGCCGTCGAAGACCGGGTCGCCCGTCGGCCGTTCCGGGACCCGGGCGTACGCGGGGTCCGCCAGGGCGGCGCGGAGCTCGGCGGCCTCGGCGGGGGTCTGCCGGCCGGTGCGGGGCTCCTCGGTGCCGGAGCGGCTGGTCCAGGAGCCGTCGTAGTGGACGACGAGCTTGTTGCGGACACCGGCGAGGCCGCCGTTGACGACGACCTCGACGAGGACCTCGGCGGGGTGGGGGTCCGCCGTGCGGGTGCCGGGAGCCGTGGTGGCGCCCGGCGCCGTCGTGGCTGCCGGGGTCGTCGTGGCTCCCGGCACCGCCGTCGTCCCCGGGGCCGTGGCCGTCGACGTGGCGCCCGGCTCGGCCGGTCCGCTCGTCCCCGACGGCGGACCGCCCGGCGCGGGCGGCGTCTCCGGCCCGCATCCGCTCGTAACGCCGGTCAGGGCCCCCACCAGGAGCAGGGTCCCGCACCACGTTCCCCGTACGCCTCTCACCATGGACCGAGCATGCCGGGTGGCGGGCACCGCGCGCAGCCGGACGGCCAGGTTCGGTCCCGGCCGGCCCCCGGATCCCTGCCTCGGATCCCGGCCCGGGGCCGCGGATCCCTGCCCCGACCCCGGCCCCTGCCCCAGGCCCTCCGATCCAGGGCCCGGCCGTCAGCCGGTCCGCGTCGCGCCGCCGTCCCGGACGATGCCCGTGAGCGGCCCCCGGTAGCGCCAGTCGAGGGAGTCGTACAGCGCGAGGCCGTCCGTGGTCGCGGCGAGCACCCCGGTCTCGGCGCCGGCCTGGGCGGCGGCCGCCTCCAGGGTGCGCATGACGTTGGCGCCGAGCCCGCGCCGCCGGTGCGCGGGGTCGGTCTCGATCTGGTCGGCGACGGCCGTGGAACCGGTCGGGGCGATCTGGCCGCGGGCGGCGAGGGTGCCGTCGGGCGCCAGGACGCGGACCCGGATGACACCGTCCTTGACCTCGGTGGTCCGTGCGTATCCCTCGGGCGGGGCCGGCCTGGCGCCGGGGTCCAGCGGCTTGACCATCATGAAGCCGGGGTCGTCGGGGACCGTCCAGCCCTCCGTGATCCACGCCTGCGCGTCCTCGGGCCCCGCCATGATCTTGAGCCAGCTGTACGGGGTGGTCAGCCGGGCGCAGAGCGCGCCGACCGTGGCGGCGTCGGGGGCGGGCAGCACGTGCCGTACGACGTGCCGGGGCAGCCCCACCTCGATCCGGTGGCCCCAGGGCTCGTGGACGGCGGCCGGGGTCCCCCGGGAGACGGTCCAGCCCGCCACCCACGCCGATGTAAGCGCTGCAATATCCATGCAGTCATTACATCGGCCGGAAGTGGCCGGTGCGAGGGTGATCGCTCAGGGCGAACAGGCGTCCGGGAACATTCATGGGCTCACATGCATTGAGTCGGCATAGCTCAACTTGACTGCCGAAGGGGAGATCATGGCTTCCGACTCCAAGCCGTCCGTGCCGCTCACTCTGCCCGTACTGCCGCTTGACGACGAGGTCGTGCTGCCCGGCATGGTGGTGCCGCTCGACCTGTCCGACAACGACGTGCGCGCCGCCGTGGAGGCCGCCCAGGCCGCCGCGCGGCCCGGTGCGGGCAAGCCGCGGGTGCTGCTCGTGCCCCGCGTCGACGGGACCTACGCCGGCACCGGCGTCCTGGGCACCGTCGAGCAGGTCGGGCGACTGTCCGACGGCGACCCCGGCGCCCTGATCCGCGGTCTCGGCCGCGTGCGCATCGGCGCCGGCACGACCGGACCCGGCGCGGCCCTGTGGGTCGAGGGCAGCACCGTCGAGGAGACCCTGCCCGAGCCGCTGCCCGGTCAGGTCACCGACCTGATCAAGGAGTACAAGGCGCTCGCCACCAGCTGGCTCAAGAAGCGCGGTGCCTGGCAGGTCGTCGACCGCGTCCAGCAGATCGACGGCGTCGGCGCCCTCGCCGACAACTCCGGGTACTCGCCCTTCCTCACCGTCGAGCAGAAGGTCGCGCTCCTGGAGACCGCCGACCCGGTCGCCCGCCTCAGGCTCGCCACCGCCCAGCTCCGCGAGCACCTCGCCGAGCAGGACGTCGCCGAGACCATCGCCAAGGACGTCCAGGAGGGCGTCGACAAGCAGCAGCGCGAGTTCCTCCTCCGCCGCCAGCTCGAAGCCGTCCGCAAGGAGCTCCGTGACCTCAACGGCGAGGCCGAGGGCGACGAGTCCGACGACTACCGCGCCCGCGTGGAGGCCGCCGACCTGCCCGAGAAGGTCCGCGAGGCCGCCCTCAAGGAGGTCGAGAAGCTGGAGCGGTCCAGCGACCAGTCCCCCGAGGGCTCCTGGATCCGCACCTGGCTGGACACCGTCCTCGAACTCCCCTGGAACGAGCGGACCGAGGACCGGTACGACATCCGCGGTGCCCGCGCCGTCCTCGACGCCGAGCACGCCGGTCTCGACGACGTGAAGGAGCGGATCACCGAGTACCTCGCGGTGCGCAAGCGCCGTGCCGAGCGCGGCCTCGGCGTGGTCGGCGGCCGCCGCGGCGGAGCCGTACTCGCCCTCGTCGGCCCGCCCGGCGTCGGCAAGACCTCGCTCGGCGAGTCCGTCGCGCACGCGATGGGACGCGAGTTCGTCCGGGTCGCCCTCGGCGGCGTCCGGGACGAGGCGGAGATCCGCGGCCACCGCAGGACGTACGTCGGCGCCCTGCCCGGCCGGATCGTGCGGGCGATCAAGGAGGCCGGGTCCATGAACCCGGTGGTCCTGCTCGACGAGATCGACAAGGTCGGCTCCGACTTCCGCGGCGACCCCGCGGCGGCCCTCCTCGAAGTCCTCGACCCGGCGCAGAACCACACCTTCCGCGACCACTACCTGGAGGTCGAGCTCGACCTCTCGGACGTCGTCTTCCTGGCCACGGCCAACGTCCTCGAAGCCATTCCGGAGGCCCTGCTCGACCGCATGGAGCTCGTCAGGCTCGACGGCTACACGGAGGACGAGAAGGTCGTCATCGCCCGGGACCACCTGCTGCCCCGGCAGCTGGAGCGCGCGGGTCTGGAGCCCGGCGAGGTCGTCCTGGAGGACGCGAGCCTGCGCAGGCTGGCCGGCGAGTACACCCGCGAGGCGGGCGTACGCACCCTGGAGCGGGCCGTCTCCCGGCTGCTCCGCAAGATCGCGGCCCAGCACGAACTGGGCGACCGCGAACTGCCGTTCACGGTCGGTCCCGACGACCTGCGCGAGCTGATCGGACGGCCGCACCACGTGCCGGAGTCGGCCCAGGACCCGGCGGAGCGCCGTACCGCCGTGCCGGGTGTCGCCACCGGGCTCGCCGTGACCGGCGCGGGCGGTGACGTCCTCTTCGTCGAGGCGTCCCTGGCCGACCCGGAGACCGGCGCCGCCGGACTGACCCTGACCGGTCAGCTGGGCGACGTGATGAAGGAGTCGGCGCAGATCGCGCTCTCCTTCCTCCGCTCGCACGGCGCGGAACTGGAACTGCCCGTCACGGGCCTGAAGGACCGGGGCGTGCACATCCACTTCCCCGCGGGCGCGGTCCCCAAGGACGGCCCGAGCGCGGGCGTCACCATGACGACCGCCCTGGCCTCCCTCCTGAGCGGACGCCTGGTCCGCACGGACGTGGCCATGACCGGCGAGGTCTCCCTCACCGGCCGGGTCCTCCCGATCGGCGGCGTGAAGCAGAAGCTCCTCGCCGCGCACCGGGCGGGCATCACCACGGTCGTGATCCCCAAGCGGAACGAGGCCGACCTGGACGACGTCCCGGCCGAGATCCTGGAGAGGCTGGAGGTCCACCCGGTGACGGACGTCCGTCAGGTCCTGGAGATCGCCCTGGCTCCGGCGGCTGTGCCGGTGGGAGTGGCGGCGGCGTAACTCCCGCGCGAAGCCCGTACGACGGAGAGACGGAGCGGGGTGTCCCCGACACGGGGGCACCCCGCTCCGTCATGTCCCGCGCGTGCGCATACTCGCAGGTAAATCGTCACCCGGATGTCAGCCGGGGGTGTCATGCTCGTACGCATGAACGAAGACGCCTTCTGGGCTCTCATCGACGAGTTGAGCCGCCGTACCGGGAACCTGGATGAGCGGACGGAGTGGCTGCGCGCGGAGCTGCTCCGGCGCCCGGCCGCCGAGAGCGTGGAGTTCCAGGTGCGCCTCGACGACGCGTGCGAGGTCGCGGGCACGCGCGCGCTGTGGCGGGCGGCGAACCGGATCGAGAGCGGAGCCTGCACGGACGACGGCTTCCACTACTTCACCCTCTGGCTGGTCGGGCAGGGACGGAAGGTGTACGACTCGGTCGTCGCCGACCCGGACGCGCTGGCCGACGTGGCGGGCGTACGGGCCCTGGTGGGCCGGCACCGGGACGAGTGGGACGACGACGAGTGGCCGGAGTGGGAGGGGCTGGACTACGTCGCTCAGGACGCGTACGACGAGCTGACTGGCCAGGAGGACGACTGCGGCGAGGAGTTCGACGACGCCGTGGACGAGCGTGCCGAGGAGCTCGCTGACGAGCTCTCCGACCCCGAGGAGTGGGAAGAGGGCGACGAGCCCCGGGGGTCTCGTCCGGAGGGGGTGGCGATACCCCGGCTGGTCGCCCTCTTCCCGCTCGGTGCGTCCGGCTCCTAGGACTCACGGGACGGTGCCCCCGGAGCCGGACGGTTCCGGAGGGCCCTAGGAGGCCGACGAGTTCCGGCGGCGGCCCAGGAGCAGGCTGCCCGCGCCGAAGGCGGCGAGGGCGCCCGCGCCCGCGAGGGCCATGGGCAGCGGCGAGGTGGGGGTCTCGGCCGTCTCGGCGGAGAGCGCCGGGGCCTGCTCGTCGCCGCCGTGGCCCGCGTGGCTCACGGTGGAGAGGGACGCGCCCGCCGCGATCTTCGCCTCGCTCGGGGCCTGCGCCTTCGCCGCGGCCGGCTGCGCGGCCGCACCGCCGAAGGTGACGTCCGAGCAGCTGTAGAAGGCCTCGGGGCTGTCGTTGCGCTGCCACACCTTGTAGACGATGTGGCGGCCGGTGCGGGCGGGGAGGTCGCCCGTGAAGTTGTAGTAGCCGTCGGTGGCCGTGCGGGTGGTGTTGTAGACGGCGACGGGGGTCGCGTCCAGGTCCGACCACTTCAGCGGCTGCGTGGGGTCGAAGCCCGGCTTGGTGATGTAGACGGTCATGGTGCCGGAGTGGGCGGCCGTCACCCGGACCTTGAAGGCGAAGCTGCCCGCCGCGACCGCCGTCGCCGGCCAGTCGGTGCGCGCCCAGTCGAGCGCCCGGTACTTCGCGCGGTTCGCCGAGCAGAGCTTGCCGTCCGGGATGAGGGCCTGGTGCTGACCGGCGGCGTTGGCGATGTTGACCTCGTTCCAGTCGTAGAGCGGCTGGGTGCCGGAGTCGGCGACGAGGTCCTTGCACACCTGCGACTTGGGGGTCTCGGGTCCCTCCGCGTAACAGGCGGCGACGCGGCTCACGGGGTTGAAGACGGCTCCGTGGGCGCTGGCGGTGGTGGGGGTGAGGGTGACGAGTGCTGCGGCGGCGGACAGGGCGGCGACACCGGCGGCGGTGCGTCGGGTGGACTGCATGCGGGGGCTCTCTCTCGTGCGTGGGGGAGGACGGACGAGCAACGCGCGCTGACCGCACGGAAGTTGAATCCCGGGCGATCGGCGTAGAGCCTCGCATTGGTCCATACCAATAGGCAAGAGGGAGGGCCGGAAAAGCCGGAGCGGCCCCCGGGGTGCCGCACGCCCGGGGGCCGCCGTACGCGGGAGACGTCAGCCGTTGGCCAGTGCCTGCACCCGCGAGAGGTCGCCGTTGAAGTGGTTGTGGTCGCCGACCGTCGGGCCGGACGAGGTGTACTGCCACATCGTGTAGTACTGCCAGCCGGCCGGGAGTTCGCCCACGGACGCGGCGTACCGCGCGATCCACAGCGGGTTGGTCGCGGCGAAGGCGGAGGAGTTGCCGGTGCACTGCGTCCACCAGCTGGTCGCCGTGTAGATGACGGCGTCCCGGCCGGTCCTCGCCTTGTACCGGTTCACGAAGTCGCGGATCCAGGTCACCATCCCGGCCTGGCTCTTGCCGTAGCAGGTCGCGCCGTACGGGTTCCACTCGATGTCGAGCACGCCCGGCAGCGTCCTGCCGTCCTTCGACCAGCCGCCGCCGTTGTCGACGAAGTAGTCGGCCTGGGCCGCGCCCGTCGTCGTGTCGGGGGTCGCGAAGTGGTACGTGCCCCGGATCATGCCGACGTTGTACGAGCCGGTGTACTGCTGGTTGAAGGAGGTGTTCTTGTAGTAGGTGCCCTCCGTCGCCTTGACGTAGGCCCACTTGACGCCGCTGTTCCACAGGGTGGACCAGGCGACGTTGCCCTGGTGGCTGGAGACGTCCACGCCTTCGGTCTGGACGGCCTGGGCGGAGGCGCCGCCGGGAGCGCTGCCGCGCCCGTCGTGCGCGAGGACGCCCATGCCCATGCTGGCGGAGCCGCGCGGGGGCGCCTGGCGGACGCCCGGGTCCTGGGCGGCTCCGGCGGACGCGGCGAGGGGGAGGAGGAGGGTCAGGGCCGCGAGCGCGGCGCCGGCGAGGGTCGTTCCGGATCTGTGCACACGCATTGCGTGCCTCCGAAAGGATCGGTGGGGGGAGCGATGTCGACGGTCCTGGACGCCCGTCGGGCAGGTCCTGGTGTGGACATGTCAGAAGGGTGTCGTGGACGACGCTACGCACGTAGACCCGGCCCATGGAAGGGGTCCCGGATACCGCCGTTGGTCTACGCCTGCGAAATACTGGAAGAGCTGCGGCGATGGCCTCGGCCGAAAGAAACTTTCAGCGGCCGGAAAGCCGTCGGCGGGTCGCCGGAGAACGTGTGAGGGGTGCTGACGTGCACGGAAGCGGTACGGGAAATGAAGGCGGGGTCCCGCCGACCGCCGGCGGCGAACCCCACGCCCCGTCCGGCGGGGTCGACCCGGTGTTCCTCGCACTCGAACGCGAACTCGCGGTCTTCCTGCGCCGCGCCCGTGCCCAGTCCGGCGAGATGGCCCGCGAGGTCCACCCCGAACTCGAGCCCGCCGCCTACGGCCTGTTCGTACGGCTCGACGACGCCGGCCCCCAGCGGGCCACCGAACTCGCCGGGTACTTCGGGGTCGGCAAGGCGACCATGAGCCGTCAGCTCCGGGCCCTCGAAGACCTCGGGCTCGTCGCCCGCGACCCCGACCCCGCCGACGGACGCGCCTCCCTCGTCCGGCTCACCGAGGAGGGCCGGGACCGCTTCCGGCACGTCCGGGACGCGCGGCGCGAGCGCTACGTCCGCAAGCTCGCCGACTGGGACCGCGCCGAGGTCTCCGAACTCGCCCGCCTCCTGAACCACTTCAACGTCAGATCCGAGGGCTGAGCGGCCCCACACGGGCCGCGGCCGCCCCACGGCTCCCCGCCGCCTTCGGGACGGCCACCGCTCGGTCGGCCCCCGGCTCCGCCGGTACCGCCGCCGCTCAGCCCGCCCCCAGGTCCACCAGGACCGCCGTCGCGTCGTCGTGCAGCTTCCAGCGGCGCGTCCCGCCGGCCGTCCCGTCCGCCGCCTCCAGGGCGCGCACGCGGTGGAGCAGCCCGAGCGTGCCCTCCTTGCGCAGCACGCCGAAGCAGTCCGTCCAGTCGCCCTCGCCGAACAGTTCCACCCAGCGGCTCGCCCCGTCCGTGAGCGCCGCCAGGGCCCGTACGTCCGCGCGCGGGCTCGTCCCCGTCACCGCCCGCCCGGCGACCGCCGGGTCGGCCGCCGCCGTGAAGAAGCCGCCCTCCCGGTTCCGCAGCCGGTCCGTCGCCGCCAGGGACCGCAGGATCTCGTCGGGGACGCGGTCGAGCCGGTCGTCCAGCACGGCCCGTACGGCCCCGTCCGGCGACTCCAGCAGGAGCACGGAGTCGGAGAGCACGAGGTGTTCGACCGAGGTCTCGTCCCAGCGGACGAGCACCACGGTCGCCTGGGGCGTACGGACGTGAGAAAGGTCACAGGTGTCCCGATGGGCGTCCGCGGTGCGCCGGATTGCCAGCGACAGGATCTCGGCCAGGGACATGTCCCTGCGGGAAGCGGACAGTTCGGTCAAAGAACCGCCGAGGCGCGCGGTGAACCACGGCACCGTGTGCACACAACCGTCATCACCGGCCGGTGGCGTGACACCGTCGAGGAGGACGACGGTTCCCCCGCCGCCCGAGGCGGGCAGCGCGGCGGCCACCCAGTCCTCGTTGGGGCGTTCGGGGCTGCCGGGGAGGGTGGCGACGTCGCTGCGCATGACGACCAGTGTGCCCGGAGCGGCGTGCGTTCCCGGTCCGCGTCTTCACCGGACCTGCAAAAGTGCGGAAATGGCCTGTACCAACCCGGCGGAGGTCCCCGGGGAGCCGGAGCCGCAGGCTCCGGGAAGCTGCGGGCGGGCATCCTGCCAAAGCCCGCGCGGAAGATCCAACCGGGGGTCCTTCGGGGCCTCCTCGGCCCGCCCGGAGAAGTTGTTCGCCAACTCAGGAGTGTTGTTCACTCGTTCGGGTGGCGGAGCGGCCGATGCGCGCCCCCTTCCCAGAAGCGCTGGAATGGTCGGAAGCCGTACCAGGGGTGGGGGCGCTCCATGTGACCGGCCGTCACCTCTGCTTTGTGGGCGGACGAATCAAGAATGCGAGCACCGGTGCAGATGAAGCGGCCTCGGAGCAAGAACGGCACGCGGAGCCAGACCCCCGGTGCGGTGCCGACCCCGGACGGCGCCGCGGCGCCCACCGGCAGCGTCCCCGACGGCAGCACCTTCGCCGGCAGCGCCCCCGCCGGCCGCCCCAAGCGCGTCCGCAACCGTCTCGTCGCCGGTGTCGCCCTCGTCGGCATCACGGTCCTCGTCGCCGGAGCGCCCGCGGTCCTCGCCGCCTCCACCGAGCTCAACGACACCCAGAGCCTGGTCACCCTCGCCGAACTCGACCGGCAGGCCGTCACCCTGGCCCACTCGCTCGCCGACGAGCGCGACGAGGTCGTCGCCTACATCGCCGCCGGCCGCGACGCCCAGAGCGGCGAGGCCAAGCGCAAGCGCCAGATCACTTCCACCCGTTCCACCCGTGTCGACCGCCAGATCGACGAGATCCGCCCCGCCGCCTCGGCCGAGCTCCGCCGTGACCTCGCCGGCGTCCCCTCCGTCCGCCGGTCCGCCCTCACCGGCAAGGGCACGGCCCTGGAGGCCCACCGGGCGTACTCGGAGGTCATCACCAAGCTCCAGGCCCTCGCCGACGAACTGGCCGACAGGACCCCGGCCCGCGCCTCCGACACCGCGCTCACCGAGGCCACCCGCGCCCCCGCCGCCCTCAGCCGCGCCGTCGAACAGGCCTCCGCCACTCGCGGCCTGCTCCTCGCCGCGCTCTCCGTGCCGCAGCCCGAGCCCACCGGCGAGGTCCACTACGACGCCGAGACCGGCACCTACGTCCCCGACGAGCCCGAGGGCGCCGCCGAGGCCGACCGCGCCCGCGACACCCTCACCGCCGCCGCCCAGCAGGCCCGGGTCCGCGAACTCGCCGCCCTCGGCGACTTCGACCAGGCCGCCGGCACCGCCGCCCGCGACGCGATCGCCACGACGGTCACCGGTCCCGACGTCAAGAGCGCCGAGCGCTCCCTCGCCTCCCTCACCGACCAGCCCCGGCTGACCGAGACCGAGCGCGAGGCCGACCCGGCCGGTCTGGAGGCCGCGCTGTCCTCCCGCATCGAGCAGATGCGCGGCGTCGAGTCCCGGCTCGCCGCCGAACGGGTCGAGCACTTCGCCGCCCTCCGCGACGACGACGTCACCGCCCTCGAACTGCGCATCGCCTTCCTCGGCGGCTGTCTGCTCGTCGCGATCGGCATCTCCACGTACGTCGCCCGCACCCTCACCCGGCCGCTCGCCGTCCTCCGGATCGGCGCCGCCCGGCTCGCCGCCGCCCCCGAGCCCGGCGCCGAGGAGCTGGTCCGCTTCACCGGCCGCAACGACGAGTTCGCGCAGGTCGTCCGCTCCCTCAACACCCTGCACGGCAAGCTCGCCGGCCTCGCGGCGCAGACCGAGCGGCTCACCGACGACCGGACCGACCTGGCCGCCGCCAAGGAGTCCCTGGGCGCCGAGCTCGCCACCCAGCGCGCCGAACTCCAGGGGCAGGTCGCGCTCCTCACCGCCGACCTCGAACGGTTCAGGAGCACCGTCCACCACACCTTCGTCAACCTCTCGCTGCGGAGCCTGGGGCTCGTCGAACGACAGCTCGGCGTCATCGAGAAGCTGGAGGAGCGCGAGCAGGACCCGGACCGCCTCGCGACCCTCTTCAAGCTCGACCACATGGCGACCGTCATGCGCCGCCACAGCGAGAACCTCCTCGTCCTCGCCGGGCACGAGCACGTCCACGGCCACGCCGGGCCCGTCCCGCTGGTCGACGTGCTGCGCGCCGCCGTCAGCGAGATCGAGCGGTACGAGCGGGTCACCATCCAGTCCCTGCCGCCGCACGCCCAGGTCGCCGGCTTCGCCGCGGACGACCTGAGCCACCTCGTCGCCGAACTCCTGGAGAACGCCACCTCCTTCTCGCCGCCCGACGCCGAGGTCCAGCTCTCCGGCTGGCTCCTGGAGTCCGGCGAGGTGATGCTCTCCGTGCAGGACGCGGGCATCGGCATGACCGCCTCCCGGCTCGCCGAGCTCAACGCGCGCCTGGCCGAGGCCGACCCCGCCGCCTTCGAGGGCGAGGGCCTCGGCATGCGGGTCATCGCCCTGCTCGCCGCCCGCCACGGCGTCCGCGTCGAGCTGCGCGAGCAGCAGCCGGGCGGCACGGCGGCCGTCGTGGTCCTGCCGCAGCCCCTGCTCCCCACCGCCCTGCCGACCACCGTGACGGAGCCGGTACGGGTGGCGGGCGCGGCGCCCACGCTGCACCTGCCCGGCTCGGCCGCGGAGGCCAACTCCAACACGCTGCCGTCCCGGAACCGCGACCCCCTCGTCGAGGCGGCGGAGCGGGCGTTCCTCGCGGCCGAGGTGACGGCGGGGCGGGAACAGCGGGACCAGGAGCAGGACCGGGCCCCGGAGCGGGAGCCGGCGGGGGAGCCGGAGCCGCAGTACGACCCGGCGGCGCAGGCTCCGTACGAGCCGGAGCCGCAGGAGCCGTCGTACGAGCCGGAGCCGCAGGAGCCGTCGTACGAGCCGGAGCCGCAGGAGCCGTCGTACGAGCCCGAGCCTCAGCAGTCGTACGAGCCCGCTCACGCCGAGCCCGCGCCCCACGCCGAGCCCGGGCTCACCCACCACGAGCCCGAGCTCACCCGCGACGAGCCCGCCGTCCTCGGCGAGAGCGTCTCCGAGACCACGCTCCAGGTCCGGCTGCCCGACCCGCCGCCGGAGCCGGACGCCCACGAGCGCGCGGCGGACGTCACCGCTCCCGCCCGTCACGAGGAGCTCCTGGCTCCGCGGACTCCCGTCGCCCCCGAGCCGGTCACCGACCAGCCGGTTCCCGGGCCGCGTACCCCGCAGGGGGAGCGCCTCACCGACAAGGGCCTGCCCAAGCGCACCCCGCAGGTGGTCCGGCCCGCCGGCGCCGCCGCGCCCCCCCGGCAGGGCGGCGTGGACGCGGAAGCCCTGCGCCGTCGGCTCGGCGGCTTCCACCAGGGCGCCAAGGCCGGGCGCCGCGACGTGGAGGCGGAGATGGAGACGGCGCGGATAGATGACGTAAAGACTGCACGTACAGAGGAGATGACGGGGGACACAGTCGAGGAGGCACGCAGTTGACTGCGACGGGAACGTTCGGACTGAGCACGGAAGCCCGCAACCTGCAATGGCTGCTGGGGAATCTGGTGGAGGAGGTGCCCGGGGTCCACTCGGTCGCCGTCGTCTCCTCCGACGGCCTGATGCTGCTCTCGTCCGACCCGGCCGCCCAGCAGAGCACGACGGTCGCCGCCGAAGCCGGCCGTCCGAACGGGCCGCGCGGCTCCAGCGCCGACCTGGCCACCATCGTCTCCGGCATCGGCAGCCTGACCATCGGCGCCGCGCGCCTGATGGACGGCGGCGGGGTCAAGCAGACCATGGTGGCGATGGAGGAGGGCAGCGTCTTCGTCATGTCGATCAGCGACGGCTCGCTGCTCGGCGTCCACGCCACGCCCGACTGCGACATGAGCGTGGTGGCCTACCACATGGCGCTCTTCGTGGGCCGCGCCGGTCACGTACTCACCCCCGAAGTCCGCAGCGAGCTGCGCAAATCGATGGAGAGCACCCAGTGACGTCACTTTCTTCGGGGTTCCACGCCCACCGGCTGCCCGTACGAGGAGATGGACGCCGCCCCGCGCGCGTACGCCCGTACTCGCTGACCGGCGGGCGTACCCGCTTCGGCCATGTCCTGCTCGTCGAGACCTTCGTGGCGGCGCTCGAAGCGCCCGCCGTGCGCAAGCTCCTGACGGACGGCGGGCCGGGCGCCCGCGGTCTGATGCCGGAGATGCGGGCCATCGTCGAGATCTGCCGTCGGATGCGGACGGTCGCGGAGATCTCGGCGCTTCTGAAGATGCCGTTGGGGGTCGTCCGGGTGCTCCTGAGCGACCTGGCCGACCAGGGAAAGATCCGTGTGTACGGGACCGGTCACGGCACCGGGCAGCCCGACCGCGCGCTCCTCGAAAGGGTGCTGAGTGGACTCCGTCGTCTCTGACGCCTCCGCCGTCTCCGATGCCGACACCGGATCACCGACGGTGACGGGCATACCCGCGCAGCCCCAGGCCCCCGCGGCCGACCTGTTCCGGCGAGATGCGACCGCATCCGCCGCGACCGCGTCGGCCACCGCCGGGCCCGACGCCGAGGACGGCGCGCAGGACTGGCAGCTCGATCACACCCGTGCCCCGATCGCGACGAAGATCGTCGTCGCGGGCGGCTTCGGCGTCGGCAAGACCACCTTCGTGCGCGCGGTCTCGGAGATCACCCCGCTCCAGACCGAGGCGCTGATGACCCGGGCGAGCGAGGAGACCGACGACCTCACCGCCACGCCGGACAAGCTCACCACCACGGTGGCGATGGACTTCGGCCGGATCACCCTCGACAACGACCTGGTGCTGTACGTCTTCGGTACGCCGGGACAGCAGCGCTTCTGGTTCATGTGGGACGACCTGGTGCGCGGGGCGATCGGTGCGATCGTGCTGGCCGACACACGGCGGCTCACGGACTGCTTCCCGGCCCTCGACTACTTCGAGAGCTGCGGGCTGCCGTACATCGTGGCCGTCAACCACTTCGAGGGGACCGAGCTGTTCGAGGCGGACGACGTCCGTGAGGCGCTGACCGTGCCCGCGGACGTCCCCGTGGTGATCATGGACGCGCGCAAGCGGTACAGCGTCGTCGAGAGCCTGCTCGCGATGGTCGCCCACGCGCTGGAACACACCCCCGAATAGATCGCCCAGCTCTCCCCGTCACGCCAGGAGCACCACCCATGCGGAAGATACTCATAGTCGGCGCCGGCCAGTCCGGTCTGCAGCTCGCCCTCGGACTCCAGTCGTCGGGGTACGAGGTCACCCTCATGTCGAACCGGACGGCGGACGAGATCCGGGCCGGTCGGGTCATGTCCACCCAGTGCATGTTCCACACCGCGCTCCAGCACGAGCGGGACCTCGGCCTCAACTTCTGGGAGACCCAGGCTCCGCGCATCGAGGGCCTCGGCGTCTCGGTCGCCGCCCCCGACTCCACCCGGGCGATCGACTGGGTCGGCCGGCTCGACGGGTTCGCGCAGTCGGTCGACCAGCGGGTGAAGATGGCCGGCTGGATGGAGACCTTCGCCCAGCGCGGCGGCCAGCTGGTGATACACGGCGCGGCCGTGAGCGACCTGGACTACTTCTCGCGCAGCTACGACCTGGTGCTGGTCGCGGCGGGCAAGGGCGAGCTGGTCTCGATGTTCGGCCGGGACGCGTCCCGTTCGCCGTACGTCGAGCCGCAGCGCGCGCTGGCCGTCGCGTACGTCCACGGTCTCGGTCCGCGTCCGGAGCACCCGGAGTTCGACGCGGTGCGGTGCAACGTGGTCCCGGGCGTGGGCGAGCTGTTCGTCATGCCGACGCTGACGATGGGCGGCCGCGCGGACATCCTCTTCTGGGAGGGCGTCCCCGGCGGTCCGCTCGACGCCTTCAAGGGCGTCAAGGACCCGGCGGAGCACCTGTCGCTGACCCTGGAGCTGATGGAGAAGTTCACGCCCTGGGAGTACGCGCGGGCCACCAAGGTCGAACTGACCGATGCGGGCGGCACCCTCGCCGGCCGGTACGCGCCGACGGTCCGCAACCCGATCGGCCGGCTTCCCGGCGGCGGCCTGGTCCTCGGCGTGGCCGACGTGGTCGTGGCCAACGACCCGATCACCGGCCAGGGTTCGAACTCGGCGTCGAAGTGCGCGGCCGCGTACCTGGCCGCGATCTTCGAGCAGGGCGACAAGCCCTTCGACGAGGAGTGGATGCGGTCGGCCTTCGACCGCTACTGGCAGACGGCCCAGCACGTCACCAAGTGGACGAACGCGATGCTGGCGCCGCCGCCGGAGCACGTCCTGAACCTCCTGGGCGCGGCGGGCCAGCTCCAGCCGGTCGCCGACCGCTTCGCGAACGGCTTCAACGACCCGTCGGACTTCGAGAACTTCTTCTTCGACCCGGAGAAGACGTCCGCGTACCTGGCGGAGGTCGCGGGCGGCTGACCCGCGGACGGCGTCCTTCGACGGCCGGCACCCGGGCTCGAAGCCCGGGGCGCCGGCCGTCGGCCCTCCCGTGACCGGCCTTCCCGTGGCCGGTCGCCCAGGGATCGGTCGTCCAAGGGGATCGGTCGCCCAGGGATCGGCCGTCCGGTGGCCGTCGGAAAACGGATCGAGTTGTCCCGCCCCGTGCCCGATCATGTGTCCATGTCTCAGACGAACACCCTGGCCCGTGTGGACACCGACCTCGACGCCGGGCGGATCCCCATGGCGCGGCAGCGGCTGCGTGGTCTGGTCTCGTCGTTCCCGTACGACCTGTCGTTGCGGCGCCGGCTCGCCGAGGTGTACCGGCTGTACGGGGACGCGGCCCAGGCAGGGCGCTGGATGTACCTCGAAGAGGACCGGGACGCGGAGGAGACCGCCGCCTTCGAGAAGCGCTACGGAACTCCCGGCTGGCGGATGAAGGCCCTCGCCTGGCGCGGGCCCGAGGCGCTGGCGGAGACCTCCTTCGCCGCCGGGCAGCTCGCCGCGGTGCGGACCGCCTGCGCCGGGCGGCTCGGACACCCCGTCGACTGGGACGACCCGGACTCCTACGCGGCGGACCGGGGCGAGGAGGCCGACGCGCCGGAACCCGGAGGCTGGACCCTCTCCGGAGTGGTCGCGGGCGCCGGTGCCCTCGCGGGCACCGTCGTCATGGTGGGCGTCTGGGTGTACGGGCTCATCTCGCTCTTCTCGTAGCGCCGGGCGGCCTCCGCCCGGCGGACCGCCCACGGCGTCAGCAGACCCGTCAGGGCGAAGAGCACGCCGACGACGTACCAGCCGGGGCGGCCCCAGCCGATGCACAGCGCGATGAGCAGGCCGGGCCCCACCGCCTCGGAGAGGCCCGCGCCGAGACCGAAGACACCCAGGTACTGGCCGGTCGCGCGGGGCGGGGCGAGGGCGTACGACACCTCGAAGCCGCCCGCGGAGTGCCACAGTTCGCCGATCGTGTGGACGACGACGGCCGTGAGGAGCAGGCCGATCGCCACCGCCGCCGGCGCGCCCGCCGAGAGCGGGACCAGCGCGCAGGAGACGAGGAACGCCGCTCCGGCGCGACGGTAGGCGTGACCGCCCGCGCGCGGCGAGTCGATGCCCCGGCTCGCCCGCACCTGGAGTCCCACGACGATCACGGTGTTGGCGAGCATCGTGCCCGAGACGAGCCAGTGCGGGGCGCCGGTGGACCCCACCAGCCACAGCGGGATCGCCACCGTCAGCACCTTGAACTGCATCGCCATCACCCCGTCGAGCGCGGTGAGCGCGAGGTACGGCCGGTCCCGCAGCGCGATCCACCGAGGCCCCCGGGCGACGGGCGCGGGCGCCACCGGCGGCAGCAGGGCCAGCACGACGGCCGAGGCCCCGAAGGCCAGCGCGTTTCCCAGTACCAGGAGTTGGTACGCGCCGAGCGTGCCGACCTGGACCGCCCAGCCCGCGAGGAGAGCGCCCAGGGAGATGCCGACGTTGGTCACGGCCCGCAGATAGGCCCGGAACTCCTGCGGCCGCTCCCCTCCGTAGTGCCGGACGAGGGGCGCACGCGCGGCCAGCCCGGCGGCCTTCGCCCCGGTGGCCGTCGCGACCGCGAGCACGAACGGCCAGAAGCTGTCCGCGAACACGAAGGCCGCGGTCGCCGCCGCCTGTACGGCCAGCGTCGCCACGTACACGCCCCGCGCCCCGCAGCGGTCGGCGAGATGGCCGACCCCGATCCCCACGGCGAGGGAGAGGGCCCCGGCGATGCCGAGCCCGAGTCCGACCGTGCCGGCCGGCAGGTGCACGGCCTGGGTGAAGTACAGGACTCCGGCGGTCAGGAAGAGTCCACTGCCGACGGTGTTCACGAAGTTGGACGCGGCGAGGGTGCGTTGGGGTCCGGTGGAGGGCAGCAGTCCGGGCATGACGGGGCTCCGCGTCCGTTCGGGCAAGAAGCGGCGAGTAAGGACCCGTATAGCTTGTTGCATATTACGTGCGCGAGCAAGAGGGTTGCTGTGGAGGGCAGTTGACGCTCAGCCGTGGTCGTACCCCTCGTCCCCGCCGTCCCTCGCCCCGGCCGGCAGCACCGGCGGGGCGTACGCGGCCAGGGCCTCCCCGTCCGGATCCGGGCGCACCGCCCCGAGCAGCGGGTTCGCCGCGATCGGGGAGACCTTCACCTTCCCGCCGGGCCGCGGCGCCTGCACCACCAGGCCCTCGCCCAGATAGACCGCCACATGGGTCGCGCCGGGGAAGTACACCACCAGGTCCCCGGGACGGAGCCGCGCGAGCGGCACCCGGGGCAGCGTCGCCCACTGCTCCTGGCTCGTCCGCGGCACCTCCAGGCCCGCCGCCGCCCAGGCCTGCTGCGTGAGCCCCGAGCAGTCGTACGCCTCCGGGCCCTCCGCGCCCCACTCGTACGGCTTGCCGATCTGGCCCACCGCGAACCGCAGCGCCTCCGCACCCGCCCCGGACGGGGTGCGCCGCCCGTCCAGGACACCCGAGTCGAGCAGCTCGCGCTGTGCGCCCGCCGTCTGGACCCGCTCCAGCTCGGTGAGCCGGGCCAGCTGCTCGGGGGAGAGCGCGGCGAGCAGCTTCTCGACCTCCGCGAGCCGGGCCCGCACCTCGTCGCGCCGGGTGCGCCGCGCGGCCGCGAGGGTCTGCTGACGGTCGAGGGCCTTGCGCGAGGCGCTCGCCAGGCTGCCGGCCTGCCGCTCGGCCTTCTCGAGCCGCGGCACCGCCGAGGCCCGGTCCCGGGAGGCCCGCGCCATCAGATGCCCCTGGTCGAGCGCCGACTGGGGATCCGGCGCGAACAGCAGCCGCAGGTAGGAGGAGAACTCGGACCCGCCCCGGTACTGGTCCCGGGCGATCCGCCCGGCCGCGGCCCGCCCCTGAGCCAGCGCGGTACGGGCGGAGGTGAGCCGGGCCGTGACCCGCTTGGTGTCGGCGGTCTGGAGCTTCAGCGCCTCCTCGGCGGCGTTGAACCGCTCGGTCGCCTCCTCGGCCTGCTGGTAGAGCGTCCGCATCCGCGCGAGCAGCGCGGTGACGGAGTCGCCGCCGGGGGGAGGGAGGGCGGAGGCGTCGTCGTCGGTGGCGGGAGGGTCGGATTCGGGTGGGGCGGTGGGGGCGTCGGGGGCGACCGGCGTGACGGGATCGGCAGGGTCCTGCGAGGTCGCCGCCGCGGCAGCGGGTGACGCGGTCGCGTCCGGTGCAAAGGGTTTCGGGCCGACCGGCTCCGCGTCCGGGTCGACCGTCTTCGGGCCTTCGGGTTCCGCGTCCGGGTCGACCGCCTTGGGGCCGTCCGGTTCCGCGTCCGGGTCGACCGGTCCGACCGGTTCCGCGGCCGGGTCCGCCCAGGCGATCGGTGCCTCGACCGGAGGATCGGCGGGCGGTTCCGGGGCCGCGGCGCTCACCGGGAGGACTCCGGTGAGGGCGGTCGCGGCGGCCAGGGCCCCCGTGCAGACCGTACGCAGCAGTCTTCGCGACACGTCACCACCTCCATGGGGATGATGACGTGTCACATCATGCGATTACCGTACGAATGGGGGTGAGTCCGGCGTCCTCACTCGTTCGGCGCAGCGCCGTCCCGGGGAGGGGCCGTGCCGGTGTTCGGCTTCGACCACGGCCACTTCAGCTCGCGACGCTCACGGCCCTCGGGGGCGTACGCGTAGACCCAGCCGCGCTGGAGGCCCAGTCGCTTCGTGTAACCCGCCGGCTCGCGGCGGTAGGTGTGGAGGGTAGGGGGGTTCCCGTCGTGGGCCGGGACCGGGATCTCGTACCACTTCGGCGGATGACCGGTCGGGCCCAGCAGGATCGGCAGGACCCGGCCGTCGAGGGGGCCGCCACGGAAGGAGGTGTTCTGGCTTCTCACCCCTCCAGTGTCCCCTCCGGCCCCGCTTCCGGCTCAGAGCAGACGGGCGGCCTCGCCGACCACCGGGATCACCCGGCGGGCCAGCCGGCCCACGGGTCCCTCGGGCGTCTCCTCGGCGAGGAGACGTCCGACGACCCGCGCGGTCTCCTCGTCGCTGGCCGTGCTCGCGGCGAGGAGGGCGATGAGATGGTCCACCAGCCACTCCCGCAGCTCACCGGCCGGGGGTCGCTTGTCCTCGTCGAGCCAGATGAGGGAGGCGGCCTCCACGGCGGCGATCCAGGTGCGGACCAGCATGCTGAGGCGGGGGCCTGGGCGGTCCACGCCGAGGTGGACGAGGATCTGCTCGGCGGCGGCGCGGCGGACCTCGTCGACGATCGCGGTGGTACGGGAGGTCTCGGCGACGCTGCCCCCGCGGAGGAGGGCGCTGAAACCGGCGTCGTGCTCGTCGACGAAGGCCAGATAGCGGTCGAGCACCCGGCCGAGCCGCTCGGTGGGCGGCCCGACCGGGGGCTCGGTGAAGCAGTGGTTCAGGGCGTCGGCGGAGGAACGGAGGGCGGCCTCGTAGAGCTGCTGCTTGCCGCCGGGGAAGTAGCGGTAGACGAGGGGCCGGGAGACGCCGGCCGCCTCGGCGACGTCGTCGAGGGAGACGTCCTCGGGGGTGCGGTGGGCGAAGAGCTCCTGGGCGGCCTCGAGGAGCTGGCCGCGACGCTCCTCGACGCTGAGCCTGCGGTACGCGGGGGTGGCGGCGGCAGTCATGCTCCGCAGCGTAGCCGGACCCCTCCGGGCCCCCGGCCCCGCAGGCGAAAGGGGACCCCTCCGAGCCCTCGCCCCGCAGGCGACGGGGGACCCCTCCGAGCGCCCCGCCCCCGCAGGCGAAAAGGGACCCCTCCGAGCCCCCGCCCCCGCAGCGCGACGGCGGACGCCTCAGGCCAGCAGGCCCGACGACCTCCACAACCGTCGTCCCACCCCCCGCAACACCCCGATGTCGTCCAGGAAGTCCGTCAGGCGCCGCGCCCCGGACTGCATGACCTCGCGGCGGTGCCCGCTCGCCCTCACCTGGGCGACCGCCTCCCGCCGGTCCAGGCCCACCGCCTCGTACACCTGCGGGTTCACGAAGCAGGTCGAGAAGACCCGCGCCGCCTCTCCGCAGCTCACCCGCGTGAACTCCTGCTCCCAGCGCGGCGCGGTCACCATCTGGCGGCGCAGTTCCTCGCGGGCGTACCGCACATGCCGTGCCTCCTCGACCACGTGGATGCGGGTCACCCCGCGCACCAGCGTCTGCACCCGCTCGTCCGGGAACGTCAGCCGCTGCATCCAGTCGAGGATCTCCTCGCCGAGCAGCGTCGAGGCGAACGAGCCCGGGGTCGTGGACACGGTCTTCAGCAGGCGCGCGAGGTTGTGGTAGAGCCGGGGCACCGGGTACGCGGGCGTCCCGCCCTGCTGGATCAGCCGCGCGAACATCATCGAGTGACGGCACTCGTCCGCTATCTCGGTCAGCGCGTACCGCACGTGATGGCTGGTCAGCGACTTGTCGTAGATGTGCCGGACGAGCAGCTGCATCAGGATGATCTCGAACCAGACGCCGAGCGACGCGAGCGACGCCGCCTCGTGGCGCGAGAGCGCGATCCGCTGCTCCTCGGACATCGTGCGCCACAGCGGCGTGTCGTACAGGGAGAGCAGCTCGGGCGGCCAGAACCACTTGCCGTCCTCGAACGGCGCGTCCCAGTCGAGTTCGACGTCCGGGTCGTAGGAGTGCTTGCGGGAGGACTCCAGGAGTCGTTCGGCGACCTGCTCGCGGTCGCGCAGCGGCCCCAGGGCGTCCCTGAGGAGGCTGAAGTCCGGTTCCGCGGACTTCGTGGTCGCCGGGGACTCGGTGAAGGGGGTCATGGGGGCGCACCTCGCTGTGCTCGTCGCGACGGCGTGACGTTACCGATGGTCACCACTTATCAGACTGCCCGTCAGTAGCGTCGTCAATCCCTTGTGCGCGACTTGTTGACGATCCGTCTACCAACGTGTGAGCCTGGCCTGGCCACAGGACTCGCACCACGGGAAAAGGCCCGACCCCCCAAGGAGGCGTCAGTGTCGACGCGCGACCTCTACACCACGGCCCCGTCCACCCCGAGCTGGCAGGTCCCCGCCACCGGCGCCGCCCGCTTCTCCTGGGAGTACGAGGAAGGCCGCGAACGCCTCCTCGCGCTCTACCAGAAGGGCAAGGACAAGCAGTGGGACGGCGCCACCCGGATCGACTGGGACCTGGAGGTCGACCCGTACGACCCCCTCGGCACCCCCGACGAGGTCCTGACCCTCCACGGCACCCGCCACTGGGCGAAGATGACCGAGAAGGACAAGGGCGACCTGCGCCGGCACTACTCCTCCTGGCAGTTCAGCCAGTTCCTCCACGGCGAGCAGGGCGCCATGATCTGCGCCGCCCGGATCGTCGAGTCCGTCCCCGACCTGGACGCCAAGTTCTACTCGGCCACGCAGACCATGGACGAGGCCCGGCACGCCGAGATCTACGGCCGCTTCCTCCACGACAAGATCGGCATGCTCTACCCGATCAACGACAACCTGCAGAGCCTCCTCGACGACACCCTGCGCGACTCCCGCTGGGACATGCCGTACCTCGGCATGCAGGTCCTCATCGAGGGCCTCGCCCTCGCCGCCTTCGGCATGATCCGCGACACCACCGACAAGCCCCTGCCCAAGCAGATCCTCGCGTACGTGATGCAGGACGAGGCCCGGCACGTCGCGTTCGGACGGATGGCCCTGCGCGACTACTACGGGCAGTTGTCCGATGCCGAACTCCGCGAACGCGAGGAGTTCGTCATCGAGGGCTGCTACCTGATGCGCGACCGGCTGCGCGGCGTCGAGGTCCTGGAGAACTTCGGCATCCCGCGCAAGGAGGCGGAGGAGCTGACCGAGCAGAGCGAGTTCCTCCACCTCTTCCGCAAGCTGCTGTTCAGCCGGATCGTCCCCTGCGTCAAGGACATCGGCCTCTGGGGCGAACGCCTCCAGAAGGCCTACCTCGACATGGGCGTCTTCGACCTCGGCGACTCCAACCTCGACCTCCTCATGACCCAGGACGAGGAGATCGCGGAACAGCTCGACGCGGAGCGCTTCGCCAAGGAGGAGCAGGCCCGGGTGGCGGAGGTCGCGGACGCGATCGCGGACGGGGCGGCGCAGGGCTGACCGGGCCCCGCGGCGCTGACCGAGTCCCGTGGCGCTCACCGGGCCCCGTGGCGCTCACCGGGCCCCGCGGCGTTGACCGGGCCCCGTGGCGCTCACCGGGCCCCGGCACCCGTCGCACTCGGAAGAACGGGTTGTCGTACGGGTGACGTAGCGTGCTCGTCATGACCATGCCGCCACCGCCGAACCAGCCGCCCCATAACCCGTACGGCGGGCCGGTGCCGCCCCCGCAGCAGCCCGGCCCGTACGGCGCCCCGCAGGGCTTCCCTCCGCCGGGCCACCCCCAACAGGCCCACCCCCGGCCCGGTGTTCCGCCGCAGTACCCGGGAGCCCCGGGGCCCGGCCCCGGCGGCTGGGGGCAGCCGCCGATGGGACTGCCGCCGATGGGACCGCCGAAGAAGAAGCTGGGGGCCGGCGCGATCGTCGCCATCGTCGTCGGTTCCCTGGTCGTGGTCGGCGGCATCGGTTACGGCGTCAAGGCCGGTCTCGACAGCGTCACCGGTCCCTTCCCCGAGGCGACGCACAAGCTGGTCGTCCCGCAGACCGTCCTCGACGGCGAGTTCACCCTCGTCTCCGACCTCTCCGACACCCAGGGCAAGGAGATCGAGGACACCCCCGACTTCACCGTGAAGGACGCGACGGCGGCGGTCGGGCAGTACAGCGGCAAGGACGAGTCCGTCCTCGTCCTCTCCGGGCTGTACGGGCAGATCAAGAGCCCCGGTACCACCCGCTCGTCCATCCTCAAGGGGGCCGCCACGGAAAAGGGCTCCAAGCTGGTCGTCAGGCCCAGGGACTTCACCCCCGCCGGGTACGGCGTGACCGTCAGCTGCCAGGTCACCACGTCGAAGGACGGACTCGGCTCGACGACGCTTCCCATGTGCGCCTGGGGCGACGAGAACACCGCCGCCGCCATCGCCCTCGTCGGCGCCGGGGAGGCCACGGCCGACCCGAAGGGCATCGACCTGGCCGACCTCGCGGAGAAGACGGCCAAGATCCGCGCGGAGATCCGCAAGCCGATCGGCTGACGCGGCCGGGGCGGGTCGGCCGGTCGGAGGCGCGGACCGCTGACGCGGCCGGAGGGCGGGGCGGCCCGGCGGATGGCGGAGGTGCGGCGCGTGCCCTGGCACCGGGCCTCCGGGACGCGGCCCCGAGGGCCTCCCCTCGCGCCTCCTCCGCCTCCCCTCGCGCCTCCTCCGCCTCCCCTCGCGCCTCCTCCGCCTCCCCTCGCGCCTCCTCCGCCTACCCCCGCGCCTCCTTCTCCAGCCGCAGCGCCTCCTCCATCACCGCCCGCGCGATCGGCGCCGCGCTGCCGCCCCCGCTGATGTCCGTGCGGGACGCCTCCGCGTCCTCGACGACCACCGCCACCGCGACCGCCGGCTGGGCCGCGTCCTCCGCCTGCGCCCAGGCGATGAACCAGGCGTACGGGGTGCCGGTGTTGCCGAAGCCGTGCTGGGCCGTGCCGGTCTTGCCGCCGACCCGCGCCCCGGGGATCGCCGCGTTCGTCCCCGTCCCCTCCGTCACCGCCTTCACCATCAGCCGCTGGAGCTGCATCGCCGTCGCGGGGTTCATCGCCTGCCGGTAACTGCGGCGGACCGTACGGTCGATCGTCGACCCGCCCGAGGTCGTCGTGCGGTCGACGAGGTACGGCTGGGCGATCTCGCCGTTGTTGGCGACCGCCGACGCCACCATCGCCATCTGGAGCGGCGTCGCCGTCGTGTCGAACTGTCCGATCGACGACAGCGCGAGCTGGTCCGGGCTCATCTCCCGGTCGAAGTTGGACTTGGCCACCCAGGACGGCACCCGCAGCCCCGTGTCGTTGAAGCCGAACATCCCCACCGCGTCGACCATCCCCTCCAGGCCCACCTCCACCCCGAGCCCGGCCATCACCGTGTTGCACGACCACTGGATCGCGTACGCGAGGGACGCGTCGCCGCAGCCCTTCGCCTCGTTCGGCAGCACCTGCCGGGTGCCGGGCAGGACGAAGGGGTCCGGGGTGTCCGTCGGTGCGTCCACGTCCCGTACCACCCCCGCGTCGAGCGCCGCCGCGGCCGTCACGATCTTGAACGTGGAGCCCGGCGGGTACGTCTGCCGCAGCGCCCGGTTCAGCATCGGCTGGTTCGGCGAGGTGGTGAGCCGCCTCCAGGCGTCCTTGACCCCCTTCCCCGTGCCGGAGAGGACACCGGGGTCGTACGAGGGCGAGCTGACCAGCGCGAGGATGCGGCCGCTGTGCGGCTCGACCGCGACGACCGCGCCGCGCTTCCCGTCGAGTCCCCGGAACGCCGCCTCCTGCATGGAGCTGCGGATCGTCGTCACGACGTCGCCGCCGGGCTGGCGGCCCCGGGTGAGGTCGTTCCAGAGCGGCAGCGGCGCCAGCAGGGGATCGGTGCCGGCCAGGATCGCGTCCTCGGCGTGCTCGACGAGGGTCGTGCCGTACGTCTGTGAGGAGTAGCCGGTGAGCGGCGCGTACAACGGGCCCTGGCGGTAGGTCCGTTCCCAGCGCAGCTGCTGTCCGCTGTCCCGGGAGCCGGTGACCGGCTTCCCGTCGACGACGATCTCGCCGCGCGGCTGCGCGTAGCGGTTGATCGCGATGCGCCGGTTGGCCGGGTTGTCGTCGAGCGACTCGGCCTCGAAGACCATCACGCGCGCGGAGTTGACGAGGAGTGCCACGAGAAGGACGAGGCAGAGCGCGGCGGCCCGCCGGGCGTAACGGATCACGTGGTTCCCCCCAGGGCGTGCGGCCGGATCACGAGGTGCACCGGTGTGTGCGGTCTGCTCACGAGGCCCCCTCCCTCACCGGTGCGAGCGTCCCCGTGTCGGCGTCGTCCGGCTGTGGTGCGCGCGCCGAGTCGCTGACCCGGATGAGGAGCGCCACGATCACCCAGTTCGTGACGACCGACGACCCTCCCTGGGCCAGGAACGGCATCGCCATCCCGGTCAGCGGGATCAGGCCCATCACCCCGCCCGCGATCACGAACACCTGGAGCGCCACGATCGAGGCGAGCCCGATCGCGAGGAGCCGTCCGAAGGGGTCCCGCAGCGAGAGGCCGGCGCGGTAGCCGCGGGCGACGAGCAGTGCGTACAGCAGGAAGAGCGCGGTGAGGCCGACCAGCCCCAGCTCCTCGCCGGCCGTGGCCAGGATGAAGTCGGACTTGGTGGCGAAGCCGATGAGGACGGAGTGGCCGAGTCCGAGCCCCGAGCCGAGCATCCCGCCGGCCGCGAACGCGAAGAGGGACTGGGCGAGCTGTCCGGGCCCGTCCCCGGCCCGGATCGAGGCGAACGGGTCGAGCCAGTCCTGCACCCGGCTGTGCACGTGCGGTTCGAGCGAGCCGACGAGGAAGGCGCCGGCGGCGGCGAGGACGAGGCCGACCGCGATCCAGCCGGTCCGGCCGGTCGCCACGTACAGCATGATCACGAAGAGGCCGAAGAAGAGCAGTGAGGTGCCCAGGTCCCGTTCGAGGACGAGCACGCCGACGCTCAGCAGCCAGATCGCCACGATCGGCCCCAGCACGCGCCCGGTCGGGAACTGGAACTTCCAGATCCGGCGGCCGGTGTACGCGAGCGCGTTGTGGTTGGCGGCGAGATAGGCGGCGAAGAAGACGGCGAGCAGGATCTTGGCGAACTCGCCCGGCTGGAAGGAGAGACCGCCGAGCCGGATCCAGATCTTGGCGCCGTTCACCGCCGGGAAGAAGATCGGCAGGATCATCAGGGCCAGCGCCGCGGCCACCGACACGTACGCGTACCCCTGGAGCGCGCGATGGTCGCGGAGCAGCAGCACGACCACGATGAAGAGCGTGACGCCGAGCGTCGACCAGACCAGCTGCGTCGTCGCCGCCTGGTCCTTCGGCGTCTCCAGGTCGAGCCGGTAGATCAGCACCAGGCCGAGGCCGTTGAGCAGGACCGCGATCGGCAGGAGCAGCGGATCGGCGTACGGGGCGCGGAACCGGACCGCGAGATGGGCGACGAGCGCGAGCAGGCCGAGCCCGGCCCCGTAGCGCGCGGCGTCCGGCGGTACCGCCCCGCTGCGGGCGAGGCCGACCTCGGCGTACCCGAAGACGCAGATGAGGACGGCGCAGACGAGGAGGGAGAGTTCCACGCCGCGGCGCTTCGGCGTGCGTACCCCGGGCGGGGGAGCGTCCGTGCGCGGTGCGGTCATGGCCGCAACGTAGCAAGCGGTATGCCCTATGTCCCTTTTGTGTGACGGTGTGCCGTGTGGCGCGGTTCTGTTCCGCGTGTTCCGCGCCGCTCCGGCCGCGGGAGGAGGCCCCTCCCGGAGGCGTCGGGGCCGGCCCTCAGTCCTCCTGCGTGGGGTCCACGAGGTTCACGTACTCGGGCAGCCGCAGCCGGGCCTCGGCGCCCTCGCCGTCGGCGGCGCGGGCGAAGGCGAGCTCGGCGCCGATCACCTCCGCCTGCCCCGCCGCGATCGTCAGACCGAGGCCGTGCCCCTTGCCCCCGCTCTCGGTACGGAACCGCTGCGGCCCCGACTCCAGCAGATAGGCGGGGTAACCGGGCCCGTGGTCCCGCACGGACACCACGGGGCCGTCCACCGTCAGGACCACCGGCGGGGCCCCGTGCTTGTGCGCGTTGGCGATCAGATTGCCGAGCACCCGCTCCAGCCGGCGCCGGTCCGTCTCCACCGTCGTGTCCCGTACGACCCGCACCTCGGTCTCCGTGCCCGACGCGCGCACCACCCGCTCGGCGAGCGGGCCCAGTTCGTGCACGGCCAGGTCGACGGTCTCGTTGCGGGCGTCGAGCCGCGAGATCTCCAGGAGGTCCTCGGTCAGCCCGCGCATCGCCCGCACCCTGTCCCGTACGAGCTCCGACGGCCGCCCCTCCGGCAGCAGCTCGGCCGCCGCCGAGAGCCCGGTGAGCGGGGTGCGCAGCTCGTGCGCCACGTCGGCGGTGAACCGCTGCTCGCTCTGCAGCTTGCTCTGGAGCGAGGAGGCCATCGTGTCGAGCGCCCCGGACACGGTCGCCACCTCGTCCTGGGGGCGCGAGGAGTCCTTCGTACGGGGGTCGTCGACGCGCGCGTCGAGATCGCCCGCACTGATCCGGCGCGCCACCTGCGCGGTGAGGTGCAGCCGCCGGGTGACCCGGGTGACCGCGAAGGCGCCCACGAGCAGCGTCGCCCCGATCGCGAGGACGGAGGAGCCGAGGATCGAGCGGTCGAGCGCGTCGATCGTCTCGGCGCTCTGGGTGTAGTCGAGGCGTACGGCGAGGGCGCGGCCGTCCGCCGGACCCGCCGCCCACATCGTCGGCCGGCCCCGGTCGTCGGCGACCACCGTGCCGCGCTCGCCCCGGACGGCGAGCGCGTGGAGCGAGGGCGGGAGTCCGGGCGGGTCGACGCCGGCGAACCGGGGGAGCGGCTCGCCGGCCTCGTAGAGCCGGGTGACGTCGGTGAGCCGCGCGAGGGCCTTCTCCCGGGAGTCGTTCACGGTCTGACCGGTCACCGACACATGGACGAGGGTGCCGAGCAGTGCGGCCAGGGCGCAGCACATGACCGCGATGAAGACCGCGGCCTTCCAGGTCAGGGTCGCGGTCCAGGCGGGCAGCCGGGGCGCCCTCACGGGCTCGGCTCGGCGGGAACGGCCACGTCCGGTGGGAGCGGGAGGGGCGTCGAGGTCGCCCCCGGGGCCGGTGTCGGGCTGACCAGCCGGGGTGCGGGGAGGACGGTCGGGGGCGCGGTGCGGCCGGGCTTCACCCGGACGATCTCGTCGCGGGTGGGCAGCATGCTGTGCTGCTGCTCGTCCCAGGACCAGGCGGTGCGGTACTCGTACCCGGGGATGCCCGCCGAACTGACCCGCATGATCAGGTCCCGGCCGGCCAGCTCCACGCTGATGACCTGGTCGACGGTGGCCATGATGCGGGTGAGCCCGCCGTTCTCGGCGAGGTAGACGCGCACGCCGACCTGCTGGTCCGGCATGCGGATCCCGACGATCAGCTCGTCCCGGCCGTTGCCGGTGAGGTCGCGGTAGTACGGCCGCATGACCGGACAGGCGGCCGGCGCTGTGCCGCAGGCCTTGATCGCGCGGGCGGTCTCCTCGTAGAGCCCGTCGCCGCCGCTGTACGTGTCGGGGTGCGCGCGCACCTCGGCGTCGACCACCGCGACGGCGTCGACGGCGTGGACGTCGTTGTCGGCGACCTTGATGCCGGGGACGCGCTCGGTGTCGGACTCCCCGTAGTCGATGGGCGGGTCCGTGGCGGGCGGCAGATCGGGCCAGAGCCGTACCGGCCCGACGGCGGTGGGGGTGGACCCGGCGCTCTGGAGCCCGCCCTCGTTGCGTCCGCAGCCTGCGGTGCCGCCGAGTACGAGGGCACACAGGACACCGGCGGCGGCGAGCTGCACTCCGCGCGGACTCACACTGCTCCTCGTACGGGTCGATCGGTGGGGCGGCCGGGGCGGCCGGGCGGCGGAACCGGTCCGGGCCTGCTTCCAGTAGACCCTATTCGGAGGGAAGTCCTTTTTGTCTCTGCGCAGGCTCGGTCGGCTCGACAGCGCTCACTGTCCCAGACGGCCGGGCTCCAGGGCCCGGGCGGGCGGTCGGGTTCTGGGCCCGGGGGGCTGGGGGCTGGGCGGACGGTCGGGTCCAAGGCCCGGGCTGGCGTCCGTCCGACTCCACGGCCCGGGCGGGCGTCCGGCTCCGCGGCCCGGGCGGACGGTCGGTTCCAAGGCCCGGGCTGGCCGGGCGGCTCCAGGTCCCGGGAGGCCGGGGTCCCGGGAGCCGAGGGCCGGGCGGCTCCGCAGGCCGGGCGGGACCGGCCCCGCAGCCTAGAACGCGCCCCGCTCCATCCTCGCGAGGGCCGCCCGGCACACGGTCAGGAGCTTCTCGTCGACGTGGATGTCATGGCTCCCCGATGCGCCCTCGCGGGCGTTGTGACGACGCCGGCGGGTCAGCTCGGTGAGGATCACCAGCTGGGCCTCCGAGGCCGCCGGGCCCATCTCCGCCAGGCACTCGGCCACGTCCACGCGCGCGTGCCGGTTCTCCTCCCAGGCCGCGAGCAGCACCGGCAGCGCCTCCGCCGCGTCCCCGGACACCCGCCACAGGGCCGCGGCGCTGCGGACCCGCACCCACAGGTCCCGCGCGGCCAGGCCCGGTCTGAGGGCGGGGGCCGTCGAGGCGGCGGCCGGGCCGATCTCGCCGAGGGCCTGCGCCGCGGAGCACCAGTCCGCGCCCGAGGCGCCCGGCCGGAGCCACCGCTCCAGAGCGGTCAGGACCTCACCCAGATCACCCTCCGCCGCCCACAGGGCGCGCGCCGCCGTCGTCGCGACGGTGGCCGAGTCGGCGGCGAGGAGCCCGCGCATGTCGGGTACGGCCTCCTGGGCCGCGGGCCCGAAGGCCGCCAGGGTCCGCAGCGCGGACTCGCGCACCCAGTCGCGCCGGTTCGCGGGCGCGCCCCGCAGGACCCGCAGGACCTCCGGCACGGCCTGGGAGCCCCGTACCGCCGCGAGGGCGTAGAGCAGGGGCGCCGCCCGGTCGTACAGCCGCTCGTCCAGCTCGACCTCGGCGAGCCGGCGCCGCAGCAGCGGGGCCAGCATGGCGGCGGAGGGCCCGAGGCCGTCCATCGCGTACAGCAGCTCGCGGCGCACCTCGCGCTCCTCCAGGGCGCGGGCGAGCAGCGGGACGGCGCGGGTGTCGCCGGCGCGGGCGAGCGCGAGGAGGGCGCCGTCGCGCCCGGACCGCCCGACGAAGCCGTTCTGGGGGCTGCCGCCGAGACCACTGCCGCTCCCGGTGCCGCCGAGACCGCTGCCGCTCCCGGTGCCGCCGACACCGCTCCCGCTCCCGCTGCCCTGGGCGGTGCCGCCGCTCAGGGCGGCGCCCGTGCCCGTGCCCGTACCGGAGCCCACGGCGAGGCGGGCGGCGAGCGCGTCGGCGGCGGGCGCGCCCAGCTCGAAGAGACGTTCCAGGAACGAGGTCGCGGCCTCCCTGAGCCGCGGCTCGGGGTCGTTGAGCTGGGCGCCGACGAGCCGGACGACCTCCTCGTACCGCCCCCGCCAGATCCGTATCAACCCGCCGCACAGCCAGATCGCGTCCGAACGCTGCCCCCAGTCCGGACTGCGCAGCTGCGCCAGGATGAGCGCGATGCGGTCGTCCACGCGGTCGTCGAGCGCCGCGTGCAGGGTCCGGAGCAGCTCCTCCGTCCAGGGAGCGGGCCGGCCGGCGGCGTGCTCCTCCAGGAGCTCGCGGACCTGCCCGATGAGGGTCGGTGTCGCGGCGCGCTCGGTCCCGGGTGCGGCCGGTCCCAGCGCCGAGGTCCTGATCTCCTCCAGGAGCCCCGTCACCCACGGCACGATGTCGTCCGGGATGTCGCCGGGCGCGCAGCGCGCCCGCTGGGCGAGGGCCGCGAGCCGGAGGCCGGGGTCCTGGGCGGCGCGGGCGAGCCACCCCAGCCAGTCGACGGTCTCGGTGCGCAGCGACGCGTGGCGCAGGGCGATCCGCCCGACGGCGGCGACCAGGGCGAGCCGTACCTCGGTGTCCCGCTCGACGGTGAGCCGCTCCCGCAGCAGGGTCAGCACCCGCGCGGGCTCGGGGTGCAGCGAGGCGAGCGCGCAGGGCGCGGCGAGCCGCACCTCCGGGTCGGGGTCGGAGACGAGCCCCAGGAAGACGTCGGCGCCGGCGGCGATCGCCGCGGCGGCCATCGCGTAGTTCGCGGCGGGGATGAACTCCTCGTCGTCGGCGTCGAGTTCGTCCAGTTCCTCGTCGTCGTCGAGCTCGATCCCGCCGATGCTGGTGAGCAGCTCGACGATGCTGCCGCGGTCCTGGACGGCGGGGTCGGCGACGAGTTCGAGGAGGAAGGGGATGCAGGCGAGGGTGGAGTCGTAGACGTCGCCCTGGTGGTGCACGGCCCCGTACATCCCGTCGAGGGCCGTCTCCCGCTCGGCGGGATCGGCGGAGGCGAGTCCGCGGAGCAGCTCCGGCACGTCGTCCGCGGGGCCGTACGCGTGCCCCAGTGAGGCCCAGTCGACCTCCTCGATCCCCGTCAGCATTTGCCAGGCCGCCTTCCCCGTGAGCCCTGTACCAGGCAGCAAGTGTGCACCACGGGACGGGCAGCAAGGCCTTACCGGCGACACCGGGCGCGCGTAGACCCCCAGTTGCGGTCTCTTTGCGCCATGTGCGGTACGCAGCGGGGCAGTTGCACTCCGTGCCTGCCCGGGAACGGCGCCCGCCGGCGGGCTAGCCCTCGGACCGTACGCGGACGAAGGTCGCGTTCTCCTGTCGCTGCCGCACGGCGAGCTGTCGCAGTTCGACGGGGAGCGGCGGGTCGATCCACCGCACCGGCCCGTGCTCGGGGTCCTGGGCGAGCGGCCCCGCGCGGTCCCCGGCCAGGGCGCCGACCTCGCGCGCCTGCGCCGGGGTGAGCCGGGGCGAGGTGGAGACCGTACGACCGTCCGCGAGCCGTACGACCAGGGCACGGGGCCGGTCGGGCGGGCCGACGACACCGAGCAGCACGCCGTCGCTCGTCTCCATGTGCCGGATCTTCCGCCAGGCCCAGGTGGAGCCGGCCCGATAGGTGGAGGTCAGGGACTTCGCGACGATCCCCTCGACCCCCGCGTCCCGCAGATCGCGGAACCAGCCGCGCGCGATCTCCTCGTCCTGGGTGGCGAGCACCCGCTGGAGCGGCGGCTCGGCGTCGAGCAGGGCCGTACCGAGCAGCTCCCACCGGTCGCGGAGCGGCAGCGCGCGCACGTCGCGCCCCGGGACGGCGAGCAGGTCGAAGGCGATGTACGAGACCGGAACACCGGCCCGTGCCCGGTCGGCGGGGGAACGCAGCAGGTCGGTGAAGCTCAGCCGCCCGTCCCGGTACGCGCACAGCTCGCCGTCGAGGACGATCCCTGGCGGCAGCTGGTCCCGCAGGTGCGCGGCGATCCCGGGGAACTCGGGGGCGAGGTCGCGACGGGAACGCGACTGGAGGACGACCTTCCCGTCGCCGAGGACGAAGGCGAGGGCACGGAAACCGTCGAGCTTGAGCGAGTACTGGAGCTCCCGGGGCGGCTTTCCCTGAGCGGGGATCTCGTCGGCGGAACGGGGCCGCATGACGTCGACGGGAGGGAGAAGCACGAGGTCGTGGGCGCGGGGGCCGGGGCGAGGCCGGGGGCGGGGGCCCGATCCGGAGGCGGAGGCGGAGACGGGAACAGGGGCAGCGGCAGGGCCGAGGTCAGGTCCGGGGCCGGTGTCGGTGCTGGTCTCGGTGCCGGTGCCGGTGCCGGTGCCGGTGCCGGTGTCGGGGTCGCTGTCGGCGGCGGACCCGGAGGCGCGGCCGGAGGCGGAGGCGGGATCGGGATCAGGGGGCCGGTCGGAGCGGGCGCCGGCGCCGGAGCCGGAGCCGGCGGGGAAGAGGGAGAGGGAGCCGGAGAGGGAGGGGGATCCGGCGCCCGGGGTGCGGGGCGCGGTGCGCCCGTGACCCGGAGTGCCACCGGCCGCGGACGCACCCCGGCCGTCGGCCCCGCCGGGCGCGCCAGGCCCGCCAGGCCCGCCCGGAGTGGTGCCTCCGGCCCCGCCCTGGGCCCCGTCGGGCCCGCCACGAGCGCCGACGCCGGGGCTCGTGGCGTCGTCACCCGCGCCCCGGGCGTGCGCTCCGGCCCCGTTCACGACGCGCCCCAGGGCCGGTTCACGGCACGTCCCCCGCCCGTTCGGGCGCGAAAAGTGGCGCAAGGAGATCCCCGTACCGCTCAAGACGTGGCGCGATGTCATCCATGAGGAGGACGAGGGACTCGGGGTTCCCGGCGGCGCCGGCGCACTCCTCGACCTCTTCCCACGTGACGGGCGCGGAGACCATGGGGAGAGGCCGTGCCCGCAGGGTGTAGGGCGTGGCGGTGGTCTTCGCGGCGGCGTTCTGGCTGTGGTCGACGAAGACCTTCCCGGGCCGCAGCGCCCGGGCCATCCGGTGCACGACGAGCCGTGGCAGCGCGGCCTCCGCCTCGACGGCGAGCGTGCGCGCGTACGCCGAGACGAGCGGGGACGGCGTGGGCACCACCGGGACGAGGAGGTGCAGCCCCTTGGAGCCGGAGGTCTTGGCGAAGGCTTCGAGACCGTCGGCGGTGAGCCGTTCGCGCAGGTGGAGGGCGACGCGGCAGCAGTCGACGACCGTCGCGGGCGGCCCGGGGTCGAGATCGAACACGAGCCGGTCGGCGACCGCGGGGGAGGAGGCCCGCCACTGCGGTGTGTGGAACTCCACGACGAGGTTCGCCGCCCACATCAGCGAGGCCAGGTCCTCGACGACCACCTGCCGGGCCCGGGGGTCCTCGGAGCGGGGCACGGGGGTGGTCCTCACCCAGGAGGGTGTGCCGGGCGGCGGATTCTTCGTGAAGAAGAGCTGGCCGTCGGGACCGTCCGGATAGCGCAGGAAGGACACCGGGCGATCGCGCAGATGCGGCAGGATCGCGGCCCCGACGGTCGCGTAGTAGTGGAGCAGCTCGCCCTTGGTGGTGCCGGTGACCGGGTGGAGCACCTTGTCCAGGTTGCTGAGCGCCAGGCGCCGCCCCTCCACCTCTGTGAGAGGCGTCATACGATGAGAATCCCACGATTACGGACAAATCGGGAACGGCGAAACGTCCTGATCCGACCCGAAGGGAACGTCTGTGCGATCCATCTGGAACGGCGCCATATCCTTCGGCCTGGTCAGCATCCCGATCAAGCTGGTGAACGCCACCGAGAGCCGGTCCGTCTCCTTCCGGCAGATCCACACCGAGGACGGCGGCCGCGTCCGCTACAAGAAGGTGTGCGAGCTCGACGGCGAGGAGGTCCCGCAGGCGGAGATCGGCAAGGCGTACGAGGACGCCGACGGGACCATGATCCCGATCACCGAGGAGGACCTGGCCTCGCTGCCGCTCCCCACGGCGAAGACGATCGAGATCGTCGCCTTCGTACCGGCCGGTGACATCGACCCGCTGCAGATGGACGCCGCGTACTACCTCTCGGCGAACGGCGTCCCGGCGGCCAAGCCGTACACCCTGCTCCGCGAGGCGCTGAAGCGCAGCGAGAAGGTGGCCGTGGCCAAGTACGCCCTCAGGGGACGGGAACGCCTCGGAATGCTCCGGGTCGTGGACGACGTGATCGCCATGCACGGCCTGCTCTGGCCGGACGAGATCCGCGCGCCGGAGGGCGTGGCCCCGGAGAACCCGGTGAGCGTACGGGACGCCGAACTCGACCTGGCGGACGCCCTGATGGCCACTCTGGGCGAGGTCGACATGAGCACCCTGCACGACGACTACCGCACGGCGGTCGAGGAGATGATCGCGGCGAAGGCGGAGGGCGGCGAGGGAGTCGCACCCCCGACCACGGGCGAGGAGCCGGGCGGCGGCCAGGTCATCGACCTGATGGCGGCCCTGGAGAACAGCGTGCGGGCGGCGAAGGAGGCCAGGGGCGAACAGGAGGAGGGGAAGGGGGAGGCGGAGGTCACGCCGCTGAAGCCACGGGCGGCGCGTGCGCCGAAGGCGACGGACGCGAAGAAGTCCACGTCGAAGACGGCGGCGAAGAAGACGGCGGCACCGGCGCGCAAGTCGACGGCGAAGACGGCGACGAAGAAGACGACGGCGAAGGGCACGGCGACGAAGAGCACGGCGACGAAGAAGACGGCGGCGAAGAAGACCACGGCGAAGAAGGCGACGCCGCGCAAGCGCACGGCGTAGGGCGGCCAACGGACGTGGAGGAACCGCCGACACCGACAGGCACCCACCCCACTCGCCCCCACTCGCCCATCCCCACTCACCCCACTCGCCCCCCACTCCACACCCGCCCACCCCCACCCCACACCCGCCCACCCCCCACCCCACACCCGCCCACCCGGTGGGCGTGTGTGGGGTGGGGGGTCTCACCGGGAAGGAGGACCGCCGGCGGAACGCAACTCCTCGTACGCGGTGTTGATGTCGGCGACGCGCACGGTGACGAGGTCGTCCCGGCTGGGGGTGGCGTTCCCGCCGTGGGTGTCGTAGAGGCGCAGGTCGCGGGAGGAGGCGGCCTTGCGGCAGAGCTCGCGGGCGAGCCGCCCGTTGCCCAACCGGTCGGCGAGCCCGTCCCGTACGACGGACCGGAAGTGGGAGTGGAGGACGGCGGCCGCGTCCTCGTCCACGACGTCGCCCTGCGCCTCCAGCACGCCGTGGGCGATCTCGAGGAGTTCCGCCGCCGAGTACGAGGGGAAGTCGATCCGCGTACTGAAACGGGAGGTGAGTCCGGGGTTCGTGGAGAGGAGTTCGGCCATCTCGTCCGGGTATCCGGCCAGGATGACGACGAGCCGGTCGCGGTCGTCCTCGGCCCGCTTGAGCAGCACCTGAAGGGCTTCCTTGCCGAAGGCGTCGCCGCCGGAGTAGCCGGTGTTGTGGAGCGCGTAGGCCTCGTCGACGAAGAGGACACCACCGAGGGCGGAGTCGATGACGGCCTTCGTCTTCATGGCCGAGGAGCCGAGGTGCTCGCCCACGAGGTCGACCCGCGAGGTCTCGACGAGCGTCCCCGTCTCCAGCATGCCGAGCCCGGCGAAGATGTCGCCGATGATGCGGGCCACCGTCGTCTTGCCGGTGCCCGGAGGACCGGCGAAGACGAAGTGCTGCGGCCCGGCGGTCGTCGGCAGACCCTGCTCCCTGCGGACGGTGGCCATCCGCAGCTGGGCGACGAGGGTCCGCACCTGCCGCTTGACCGGTTCGAGCCCGATCATCCGATCGAGCCGCGCGAGCGCCTCGTCGAGCCGCCGGTCCGCGGCGGTGGTGCCCTCCTCGGAGGGGGCGGCGGAGGGGGTGGCCGCCCCTTCCGATGCGGGAACGGGAACCTGCACGGGAACATGGACCTGCGCACGCCGGGCGACGTCGGCGAGACCGGGGAAGCAGCGGAAGGCGTACTGGAACTGGCGCAGCGCCTCCCGGCCGTCCCCGACGCCCTCGTGGGCGAGCCCGCGCAGGTAGGCGACCTCGCCGTCGAACCGTCCGCCCCGGCCCAGCACGCGGGGGAGCGGGGCCATGGTGTTGAGGACCTCGTGGAAGACACGCTGACGGGCGAGCGCGTACCCGACGTACAACTGGGCCTCGTCGCGCAGGAAGGGAGCCTCGATGCCCCGCGAGTACTCCAGGACCAGCGGCCAGTTCTGCTTGAGGTAGGCGTAACGCGTGCAGAGGAACCGCGTCTCGTCACAGTCGAGGACGGCGGTGAGGAGCGCGGGCTCGACCTCGTCGACCCGCCCCGCGGACAGCTGCTGCGCCATGCCGGCGAGCCACAGATCGCGCGAGGTCTCCAGCCGGAAGGTGACGTAGACGCCGAGATCGAACCGGGAACGCACGGTCAGCGCGCACTTGTTCCGCAGCGCGCCGAAGGAATGCCGGTACCGCCCCATGGCGTCGACGGCCTCGGCCTGCGACCGCCCGGTGGCGTGCAGCCCCAACCAGGCGTCGGCGGCGGTGGGGTCGTACTCCAGCACCTCGGTGAACCGGACGGCGGCGGCATCGAACTGCCCCAGCCGAAGCAGCGCGACCCCTTCGCGCCACACCCGCTCGCACTTCTTGGCGGTACGCCTGGACACGGACTCTCCCGCCACAGTTCCCCCCGACCTAGGCGACCAGTCAAAGGGTAATGCCGCCGAGCGCAGGCGAAGGAGCACCTCGGCCGCACGCGCGGAACCATGCCGCTGCACCCGAAGAGACCCCGGCGACTAGGCGCCCGTCTGGTAGTCGAGTCCGGGATCGGGCGGACCGCAGCGCAGGATCGCGTCCACGGCCGGCCACATCTCGATGGGCACGTTGGAGTGAGCTTCGCCTGGCACCTCCGATCCCAGTGCCCCTGGACCTGGCCGGGGGCCTCGGGCGTTCGGCGGCTGCGATCCCGTAGATACGACGTCTAGAACGGGGGAGTCCACCCCGGCGGCCAATTCGTCGCGTATCCAGGCCGGGGCCAGACGTCCGAGCCCTCGAATACGTGCCACTGACGGCCCAGCCACTCGCACTCCGGCACGGAACCTTCCCAGTCGTCGGTGCAGCGGTCGGCCCATTCGCGGCCCACCAGCACCGGCCGGGTCAGCACCCCGCCCGCGGTGTCCTGAATACGGAGGACCATGCCGATGTCGTTGATCCCCGGGTTGCCCCGCGGCCCGTACGACACCCTGCGAGCACCCGAGGAATGAAGGTCCAGGACCGTCTCTTCGAGCACGGCCGGCACGCGGCCGGTCAGTTCCAGTCCTTCCAGGGTCACGCGTGGACCGTGGGCGGCGTCGGCAGCCACGCAGAAGAGCCGGCCGGTGCCCTCGAAGTACGCGTAGACAGCCGGCGCTCCTGGATGGAAGCCGAGCTGGAGGCCGTAGATCTCCGGGTAGAAGGGCTCGGCGGAGAAACGGCTCAACTCAACGACTTCCGGAAGCGCGGCCCTGACCTCGTCGGCAGACATCCCGAAGCGCAGCGGACCAACGCTCTCCAGCGGGGTCAGCACCCACACCGGTCGAACCGGCTCCTCCGTGGTCTCCCCAGCTCCCGAACCCATCCGCTGTTTCCCCTTGTTCGACAGCCCGACCTTCGGCCCTGACCTGCTCCGACGCCGCGCATCCCCGGCCGCGACTAGGCCGCGACCCCTGTCACACGGCCGCTCCGAACGGCACCCGCCCGCACATACAACAAGACCCCGTCCTCAGCGTTTCCGCTGTTGACGGGGTCTGTGTGGCACTTCCTGCGAAGTGCCCCCGGCAGGATTCGAACCTGCGCACACGGCTCCGGAGGCCGTTGCTCTATCCCCTGAGCTACGGGGGCGTCCGCCGCGTTCGGCGGCGACGGGTAGAACCCTACCAGCTCTGCGGGAGTGGCTGTGAACAGGTATTTCCGGGGTGTCACCAGGGGCTGGGTCCCCCGCACGGGTCAGAAGTGGGCAAAACCCGGACGCGGCCGTTCGGGGCGCCCTACTCTCGTTCGTGTGTCAGGCGTGTCCGGTCGGGTGCTCGTTGTCGACGACAACAAGGTGATCCGGCAGTTGATCAGGGTCAATCTCGAACTCGAGGGGTTCGAGGTCGTGACCGCGGCCGATGGTGCCGAGTGTCTGGATGTCGTACATCAGGTCTGTCCTGATGTCGTCACCCTGGACGTCGTCATGCCCCGCTTGGACGGGATCAAGACGGCGGAGCGGCTGCGAGCCGATCCCCGGACCAGTCATCTCCCCGTCGCGATCATCAGTGCCTGCGGCGAGCACGAGGTGTCCGGTGGGGTCGCCTCCGGCGTCGACGCCTTCCTCGCCAAGCCCTTCGAGCCCGCCGAGCTCGTCCGCGTCGTGCGTCAGCTGATGCACCGCGAGCGGCGCGAGCGGCCCGAGGGGGCCGGGCCCGACGGGGGAGAGGAACCGGCCGCAGTCGACGGCTGCCAGGACTCCCGACGCGCCGGGAGCACCCACCGTCCCCACTGAGCGCCGTCCGTCGTCCGGCCACCGGACCCGTCCCCGCCCAGGGTGACCGCATGGCGAAACCGGTTCGCGTTCCGCCCCCCCTCCTCCCCTACGCTTGTCCCGTGACCCCCGCGGACCTCTCCCTCACCGTGCTGCACGCCGTGCGCCGTGCGGTCGACGACGGTGCGCTGCGGGTCGACGTACCCCCGACGGTCAAGGTCGAGCGGGCTCGTCCCGGTGGCGTCGGCGACTACGCCAGCAACGTCGCCCTCACCCTCGCCCGGTCCGCCGGACGCGCCGCCCTCGATGTCGCCGGGATCCTGGAAGAACGTCTCCGTGACACCCCCGGACTCCAGGCCGTCGCCATCACGGGGCCCGGCTTCCTCAACTTCACCCTCCGGCCCGACGCCGACGCCGGCGGCGAGCTCGTACGGGCCGTCCGCGAGGCCGGGGGCGCGTACGGAAGCGGCACCGCCCTCGCCGGGCTCACCGTCCGCTTCGCCGACCTGACAGAGTCGCGCGCGCTGCTCGTCACCGAGACCGTCGTCCGGCTCCTCCGGAGCCAGGGCGCCGACGCCGCGTTCCGCCGGGACGAGGGGATGCGAGACGAGGGGACGCAGGGCGAGGGCACGCAGGGCGAGGGGAGGGGCGAGCCGGTCGTCACCCCGTCCCTCCGTCAGCCCCCCACCCCCCACCCCCACGAGCGCATCCACGTCCACCCCGGCGCCTATGACCCCCGCACCCTCGGTGTCGACGCCGCCCGCTGGGCCCTTCTCCGGGCCGCTCCCCAGGACCGGCCCCTCGACGGGCCTCCCCTGCTCGTCCAGCACGAGCGCAACTCCCTCTTCCGGGTGCGGTACGCCCACTCCCGGGTCCGGCGGCTGCTCGTCAACGCCGCTCAGCTCGGCTTCGAGCCCGCGTACGAGACTCCCGTCCACGCTCCCGAACTTCTCGGCGTCCTCGGCGACCACCCCGTCGCCCTCCTCACCGCCGCCCGCCACCGCGCCCCCGACCGGGTCGCCCGGCACCTGGAAGCCATCGCCGACGCGCTGCTCGCGTTCCAGCACACCGTTCTGCCGCTCGGCGACGAGAAACCCTCGGCCGCCCATCGTTCCCGGCTCGCGCTCGCCGAAGCCGCCGGGACGGTGCTCGCCGGTGGCCTCTCCGTGCTCGGCATCAGCGCACCCGAACGGATTTGAAAGAGTTCAGACATGAGTCGTTCCGCCCATCCCGCAGGCCCTCGCCACGCCGACGTCCTTCCCGAGGGCCACTACACCGCGCCCCCCGCCGACCTCAACGTCCTCGACCCCAAGGTGTGGTCCCGGACCGTCGAGCGGAACGAGCGCGGTGTCGCCACCGTCGGAGGGCTGAGCGTGACCGACCTCGCCGAGGAGTTCGGGACCCCCGCCTACTTCCTCGACGAGAGCGACTTCCGCGCCCGCTGCCGCGCCTGGGCCGAGGCCTTCGGCAAGGACGCCGACGTCTTCTACGCCGGGAAGGCCTTCCTCTCCCGGGCCATCGTGCGGTGGCTCAAGGAAGAGGGGCTGAACCTCGACGTGTGCTCCGGTGGGGAGCTCACCACCGCCCTCTCCGCCGGGATGCCCGCCGAGCGCATCGCCTTCCACGGCAACAACAAGAGCGAGAGCGAGATCCGTACGGCCGTCGAAGCCGGTGTGGGGCGGATCGTCCTCGACTCCTTCCAGGAGATCGTGCGGGTCTCGCACATCGCGCAGTCCCTCGGCAGGCGCCAGCGCGTGCAGATCCGCGTGACCGTCGGCGTCGAGGCCCACACGCACGAGTTCATCGCCACCGCGCACGAGGACCAGAAGTTCGGCATCGCGCTCGCCGGCGGCCAGGCCGCCGAGGCCGTTCGGCGCGCGCTGAAGCTGGACGGGCTCGAGCTCATCGGCATCCACTCGCACATCGGCTCGCAGATCTTCGACATGGCCGGCTTCGAGGTCTCGGCGCGGCGGGTCGTCCAGCTGCTCGCCGAGGTGCGGGACGAGCACGGTGTCGAGCTGCCCGAGATCGACCTCGGCGGCGGCCTCGGCATCGCGTACACCTCCGAGGACGACCCGCGCGAGCCGCACGAGATCGCCAAGGCGCTGAACGAGATCGTGACGCGGGAGTGCGAGGCCGCGGGGCTCCGTACGCCTCGGATCTCCGTCGAGCCCGGCCGCGCCATCGTCGGGCCCACCGCCTTCACGCTGTACGAGGTCGGCACCGTCAAGCCGCTCGAAGGGCTGCGGACGTACGTGAGTGTCGACGGCGGCATGTCGGACAACATCCGCACCGCGCTGTACGACGCCGAGTACAGCGTCAACCTCGTCTCGCGGACCAGCGACGCCGCGCCCATGCTCTCCCGGGTCGTCGGCAAGCACTGCGAGAGCGGCGACATCGTCGTACGGGACGCCTTCCTGCCCGCGGACCTGGCGCCCGGCGACCTCATCGCCGTGCCGGCCACCGGTGCGTACTGCCGCTCCATGGCCAGCAACTACAACCACGCACTCCGGCCGCCCGTCGTCGCCGTCCGCGACGGCGAGGCGCGGGTCATCGTGCGGCGCGAGACGGAGGAAGATCTCCTGCGTCTCGACGTCGGGTGATGAAATAGTCGAGTGATGAAATAGATGTCTCAGGATCCGGACGAGGGGCTGAAACCCCCGTCCGGTGAGTGAGACTGGTTCCACCGTTGAGAACCGCAGAGACTCGAACGTAGAGATACGAAGTAGGACGGGAAAGAGGTCGGATGATGCGTACGCGTCCGCTGAAGGTGGCGCTGCTGGGCTGTGGAGTGGTCGGCTCAGAGGTGGCGCGCATCATGACGACGCACGCCGACGACCTCGCCGCGCGCATCGGCGCCCCGGTCGAGCTCGCCGGCGTGGCGGTCCGCCGCCCGGACAAGGTCCGCGAGGGCATCCCCGCGGAGCTGATCACCACCGATGCCACCGCCCTCGTGAAACGGGGCGACATCGACGTGATCGTCGAGGTCATCGGCGGGGTCGAGCCGGCCCGCACCCTCATCACCACCGCCTTCGAGCACGGCGCCTCCGTCGTCTCGGCGAACAAGGCGCTGCTCGCCCAGGACGGCGCGAACCTCTACGCCGCCGCCCAGGAGCACGGCCAGGACCTCTACTACGAGGCCGCCGTCGCCGGCGCCATCCCGCTGATCCGCCCGCTCCGCGAGTCCCTCGCCGGCGACAAGATCAACCGTGTGATGGGCATCGTCAACGGCACGACGAACTTCATCCTCGACAAGATGGACACCTCCGGGGCCGGCTACTCCGAGGCGCTCGACGAGGCCACCGCCCTCGGGTACGCCGAGGCCGACCCGACCGCCGACGTCGAGGGCTTCGACGCCGCCGCCAAGGCCGCCATCCTCGCCGGGATCGCCTTCCACACGCGCGTGCGTCTCGACGACGTCTACCGCGAGGGCATGACCGAGGTCACCGCCGCCGACTTCGCCTCCGCCAAGCAGATGGGCTGCACCATCAAGCTGCTCGCCATCTGCGAGCGCGCCGCCGACGGCGAGTCCGTCACCGCGCGCGTGCACCCGGCGATGATCCCGCTCAGCCACCCGCTGGCCTCCGTCCGCGAGGCGTACAACGCGGTCTTCGTCGAGGCCGACGCCGCCGGGCAGCTCATGTTCTACGGCCCCGGTGCCGGCGGCGCCCCGACGGCGTCGGCCGTCCTCGGCGACCTCGTCGCCGTGTGCCGCAACAAGCTCAACGGGGCCAACGGCCCCGGCGAGTCCGCGTACACCCAGCTGCCCGTGAGCCCCATGGGCGACGTGGTGACGCGGTACCACATCAGCCTCGACGTGGCCGACAAGCCGGGCGTCCTCGCCCAGGTCGCGACGGTCTTCGCCGAGCACGGCGTATCCATCGATACGGTGCGCCAGCAGGGCAAGGACGGCGAGGCCTCCCTCGTCGTCGTCACCCACCGCGCGCCCGACGCCGCCCTTTCGGGGACCGTCGAGGCGCTGCGCAAGCTCGACACCGTGCGCGGTGTCGCCAGCATCATGCGTGTTGAAGGGGAGTAAGGACCCATGACCCACAAGGGCACCCACCAGTGGCGCGGCATCATCGAGGAGTACCGGGACCGCCTTCCGGTCACGGACAAGACGCCGGTCGTCACACTCCGTGAGGGCGGCACGCCGCTCGTACCCGCTCAGGTCCTCTCCGAGCGCACGGGCTGCGAGGTGCACCTCAAGGTCGAGGGCGCCAACCCCACCGGCTCCTTCAAGGACCGGGGCATGACCATGGCCATCACCAAGGCCAAGGAGGAGGGGGCGCAGGCCGTCATCTGCGCCTCCACCGGCAACACCTCCGCGTCGGCCGCGGCCTACGCGGTGCGCGCCGGCATGGTCTCGGCCGTCCTCGTGCCGCAGGGCAAGATCGCGCTCGGCAAGATGGGCCAGGCCCTCGTGCACGGCGCGAAGATCCTCCAGGTCGACGGCAACTTCGACGACTGCCTGACCCTGGCCCGCAGCCTCTCCGAGAACTACCCGGTGGCGCTGGTCAATTCGGTCAACCCGGTCCGCATCGAGGGCCAGAAGACCGCCGCCTTCGAGATCGTGGACATGCTGGGCGACGCGCCCGACATCCACGTCCTGCCCGTGGGCAACGCCGGCAACATCACGGCGTACTGGAAGGGGTACCGCGAGTACGCGGCGGACGGTCTCGCGACGCACCGCCCTCGCATGTGGGGCTTCCAGGCCTCCGGTTCCGCCCCGCTGGTGCGCGGCGAGATCGTCAAGGACCCGTCGACGATCGCCACCGCGATCCGCATCGGCAACCCGGCCTCGTGGGACTACGCGATCGCCGCGCGCGACGAGTCGGGCGGCTTCATCGACGAGGTGACGGACCGTGAGATCCTGCAGGCCTACCGCCTGTTGGCCGCGCAGGAGGGCGTCTTCGTCGAGCCCGCATCGGCCGCCTCGGTCGCCGGTCTGCTGAAGGCCGCCGCCCAGGGCAAGGTCGACCCGGGGCAGCGGATCGTCTGCACGGTCACCGGCAACGGGCTCAAGGACCCGGACTGGGCCGTCGCCGGCGCGCCGCAGCCGGTCACCGTTCCGGTCGACGCGGTCGCCGCCGCCGAACGCCTCGGTCTGGCCTGATCCTCACCCCTCCGCGCGGGGAAACGAGCTGATCGAAACCCGATCAGGAACGTACATAGGCGCACAGGTTGGCTCGCGACACGCATCGTGCGCCTCCTGTGCGCCCTATGTCGCGGCAGAACCTTCCTTCGATAGGCTGTACCGAACCCGCCCCGACGCATATGCGCGGTGTTGTTGCCGTTGTCGCCTCCGTGGCTGAAACGGCCCCCGGGTTCCCCGTACTTCTCTTGGAACACCCGCCGAAACACCTTCTGAAGCACCTTCTGAAACACCCTCTGAAACACCCGCTGTTCCAGAACAACCCGTTGTCGCAATCAAGGAGATCATCGAGCGATGGCCGGTCCAGCGTTCCGCGCCGCCGCCGTACGGGTGCGCGTCCCCGCCACCAGCGCCAATCTCGGTCCGGGCTTCGACGCCTTCGGCCTGTCGCTGGGCCTCTACGACGACGTCGTCGTCCGTGTCGCCGACTCCGGACTGCACGTCGACATCGCCGGCGAGGGCGCCGAGACGCTCCCGCGCGACGAGAGCCACCTGCTCGTACGCTCCCTGCGCACCGCCTTCGACCTGCTCGGCGGGCAGCCGCGCGGCCTCGAGGTCGTCTGCGCCAACCGCATCCCGCACGGCCGCGGCCTCGGCTCCTCCTCCGCCGCCATCTGCGCCGGCATCGTCGCCGCCCGCGCCGTGACCATAGGCGGGGACGCCAGGCTCGACGAGGCCGCCCTCCTGGAGCTGGCCACCGAGATCGAGGGCCACCCCGACAACGTCGCCGCCTGTCTGCTCGGCGGATTCACCCTCGCCTGGACCGAGTCCGGTGCCGCGCGGGCGATCAGGATGGATCCCTCGGATTCCATCGTTCCGGTGGTTTTCGTCCCCGGAAAGCCGGTCTTGACCGAGACCGCCCGCGGACTTCTGCCGCGCACCGTCCCCCACGTGGACGCCGCGGCCAACGCCGGGCGCGCCGCCCTCCTCGTCGAGGCCCTGACCCGCCGCCCCGAGCTGCTGCTCGCGGCCACCGAGGACCGGCTGCACCAGGAGTACCGGGCTCCCGCGATGCCCGACAGCATCGCCCTGGTGAACCGGCTGCGGGCGGACGGCGTCCCCGCGGTCATCTCCGGCGCGGGCCCCACGGTCCTCGCGCTGGCCGAACACGGAACGGCAGACAAGGTCGCCCGCCTCGCGGGCGAGGGCTGGGCCGCGAACCGGCTCGACCTCGACGCGTCCGGAGCGAGCGTCCTTCCGCTGGCGCCCTAGGCGCACGGCGGCCGGACGCCGGGCAGCGTCCGGGACAGGAGATTGCCGGTGAGGGAGAGGGGGAATGTTTGTCGGAGCCGGTAGTGTTAACCTCAAGTCAGCACCCGGCGCCTTTGTGGCGCGGTGCTGAGTGTCCCCATCAGGGACCACCGATTCTTCCGGGAGCCTCCCCAACTGCCTGAGCAGCCTGCCTGAGCAGTTTCGAGCACGCTCCGGAACCGGCACGACACCCCTCGCTCTTCTTTCCTCGCGAGGGCCGAGCAGGGGGCGCTCGGGCCGGACCCCAGCACGTTTTCTCTCCGCCGTACCCGGCGGGACCACCGCCCCGGACACGGTCCACCCAACACGGGACCGCTGCCGGACAGCACAACCGGTCGCCGAGCCAGATGGCCGACGTCCGCTCCAGGGAAGGACCCTTCGTGAGCGACACCACCGATCTGATGGGCGTGACTGCCGACAGCAGTGTCGACGCCGCCGCGCCCGCCGCAGGTGCTGCCACAGGCGGCACCGCACGGCGCCGCCGCTCCGGCACCGGCCTCGAGGGCATGGTTCTGGCCGAGCTGCAGCAGGTCGCGTCCGGCCTCGGCATCAGGGGCACCGCGCGGATGCGCAAGAGCCAGCTGATCGAGGTCATCAAGGAGGCGCAGGCCGGTGGCGGCTCCGCCGCCCCCGCCAAGGCCGCCGACGCCGCCGAGACCAAGCCGAAGCGCCGCACCACCGCCAAGACCCGTACGGCTGAGACCGCCGCCGAGGCCTCCGAGCCCAAGGCGGAGAAGGCCGAGAAGGCCGTCGCCCAGCAGCAGATCGACATCCCGGGTCAGCCGGCCTCCGACGACCAGCCCGCGGGCGAGCGTCGTCGTCGCCGTGCCACCGCCCCCGCCGGTTCGCCGGAGGGCGAGGCCAAGGCCGAGACCGCGCAGGTCGTCAAGACCGAGACCCGTACCGAGGCCAAGGCCGACGCGGGCACCGACGCCAAGGCCGAGGCCGCCGTCGACGGCGCCGAGGGCCGTGGCCGTCGTGACCGCGGCGAGCGCGGGGAGCGTGGCGAGCGCCGCGACCGCCGTGACCGTCAGCGCGACCGCGGCAAGGGCGACGAGCAGCAGGGCGGTGGCCAGGGCGGCCAGCGCCAGCGCCAGGGCGGCCAGGGCCAGGGTCAGGGCCAGCAGGTCCAGGGCCAGGGCCAGGGTCAGCAGGGCGGCCAGCAGGCCGGCCCGCAGGACGACTACGACGACGAGGCCGGCGGTCGCCGCGGGCGTCGCGGCCGCTACCGCGACCGCCGTGGGCGTCGTGGCCGTGACGACTTCCAGGCCGGCGAGCCGCAGGTCGCCGACGACGACGTCCTGATCCCCGTCGCGGGCATCCTCGACATCCTCGACAACTACGCGTTCATCCGGACCTCCGGCTACCTGCCCGGTCCGAACGACGTGTACGTCTCCCTCGCCCAGGTCCGCAAGAACGGCCTGCGCAAGGGTGACCACGTCACCGGTGCCGTGCGTCAGCCGAAGGAGGGCGAGCGCCGCGAGAAGTTCAACGCGCTGGTCCGCCTGGACTCGGCGAACGGCATGGCCGCCGACTCCGGCCGCGGCCGCCCCGAGTTCAACAAGCTGACCCCGCTCTACCCGCAGGACCGGCTCCGTCTGGAGACCGACCCGGGCGTGCTGACCACGCGGATCATCGACCTCGTGTCGCCGATCGGCAAGGGCCAGCGCGGTCTGATCGTGGCCCCGCCGAAGACCGGCAAGACCATGATCATGCAGGCGATCGCCAACGCGATCACGCACAACAACCCCGAGTGCCACCTGATGGTCGTCCTGGTCGACGAGCGTCCGGAAGAGGTCACCGACATGCAGCGGTCGGTCAAGGGCGAGGTCATCTCCTCGACCTTCGACCGTCCGGCCGAGGACCACACCACCGTCGCCGAGCTGGCCATCGAGCGCGCCAAGCGTCTCGTGGAGCTGGGTCACGACGTGGTCGTCCTGCTCGACTCGATCACCCGCCTGGGCCGCGCGTACAACCTCGCGGCGCCGGCCTCCGGCCGCATCCTGTCCGGTGGTGTCGACTCGACCGCGCTCTACCCGCCGAAGCGCTTCTTCGGTGCGGCGCGCAACATCGAGGACGGCGGCTCGCTGACCATCCTGGCCACCGCGCTGGTCGACACCGGCTCGCGCATGGACGAGGTGATCTTCGAGGAGTTCAAGGGCACCGGCAACATGGAGCTCAAGCTCGACCGGAAGCTCGCCGACAAGCGCATCTTCCCGGCCGTCGACGTCGACGCCTCGGGTACGCGTAAGGAAGAGATCCTGCTCGGCAGCGACGAGCTCGCCGTCACCTGGAAGCTGCGTCGCGTGCTGCACGCGCTCGACCAGCAGCAGGCGATCGAGCTGCTGCTCGACAAGATGAAGCAGACGAAGTCGAACGGCGAGTTCCTGCTCCAGATCCAGAAGACGACGCCTGGCGGCAAGAACGACGACTGACGTGTGACCTGCGTCATGCGCCGGCCGTACGACAAGGACGTGGCCTCGGTCTCGTAACCCTGTCGTGACCTGCGTGAACCACTGCGCCCACCGTGCTCCCGCACGGTGGGCGCAGTGCTGTACCGGCCCGCGCTCACCGAAACCTCACAGGCCCGTATGCAACCCTTTCGGGTGCTTCACCGTCACATATGGTGAACCTAGGGCCCGAGGGATGGCGATGACCGAGCAGAGCAAGAGCGGCCGAATAGGCGGCGCGGGAAGCGGCCGCCGGCGCAAGCAGCCCGCCAGGCGCAGCCGCAAGGCGGCCGTGCTGGTCTCGGGCGCCCTCGCCGTACTCGTCCTCGGCGGCACGGGCCTCGGATACGTCTACTTCAAGCTCGACGGCAACCTCGAGACCGTCGACATCAACGCACAGCTGGGCACCGACCGCCCCGACGACGTCGACAACGGCTCCATGGACATCCTCGTCCTCGGCTCCGACTCGCGCTCCGGCGACAACGGCGCGTACGGCAAGGACGAGGGCGGCGCCCGCTCCGACACCGCGATGGTCGTCCACGTCTACGAGGGCCACAAGAAGGCCAGCGTGGTCTCCATCCCCCGCGACACCCTCATCGACCGGCCGAAGTGCGCCGACGCGCAGGGCGCCGCCGTCCCCGCCGAGCGGCGGGCCATGTTCAACACGGCGTACGAGGTCGGCGGCCCCGCCTGCGCCGTCAAGACCGTCGAGTCGATGTCCGGCATCCGCATGGACCACTACATCGAGGTCGACTTCACCGGCTTCAAGAAGCTCATCGACAAGCTCGGCGGAGTGGAGATCACCACCACCACCGCCATCAAGGACACCAAGAGCCACCTCGACCTCGCGCCGGGCACCCACACCCTCGACGGCGAGCAGTCCCTCGGCCTCGTCCGGACCCGCAAGAGCGTCGGCGACGGCAGCGACCTCGGCCGCATCCAGCTCCAGCAGGCCTTCATGAAGGCCTTCATGAACCAGGTCAAGGACGTCGGCGTCCTCACCAACCCGAAGAAGCTCCTCGACCTCGCCGACGCCGCCACCAAGGCCATCACCCCCGACTCCGAACTCGACTCGGTCCAGGAGCTGATGGGCTTCGCCAAGAGCCTCACCGGAATCGGCGCCCAGAACGTCCACATGGTCACCCTGCCCGTCGAGTACGACCCCCGGGACCCCAACCGCGTCGTGCCCCTGGAAGCCCAGTCGCGGCAGGTCTGGACGGCCCTGAAGAAGGACCTGCCGATCCCCGCCTCGGCGACGAAGGACACGGCCACCGGCCAGGCCGACGGCATCGTGAAGTAGCGCCCGGGGCGCCGTGGGGCACGGCGAACCGCCGGCCGGGGCAGTTCAGGAATACTTTCGCCGCCACCCCGGTTTGGGGAGATGCGGCCGGTCCTGGCAGACTGGTACGTCGGCCCCGGTTCACGTTTGCCGCGACCCGCGGAAGCGACCCGGAGCCCTCCCGAAACTAGGAGACACCTTGAAGCGCGAGATTCACCCCGAGTACGTCGAGACCCAGGTCAGCTGCACCTGTGGCGCGTCGTTCACCACCCGGAGCACCCTGACCGAGGGCACCATCCGTGCCGAGGTCTGCTCCGAGTGCCACCCGTTCTACACGGGCAAGCAGAAGATCCTCGACACCGGCGGCCGCGTCGCCCGCTTCGAGGCCCGCTTCGGCAAGGCCGGCTCCGCCAAGTAGCGAGCCCCTGCGCCGGTCCACGGTCGCCCCGCGCGGGTGGCCGGGACCGGCGCTTTGCCGTCCCGTAGCAACTGACGAAAAACCCAGGAGCCCCCGATGTTCGAGGCGGTCGAGGAACTGGTCGGCGAGCATGCCGGCCTCGAGACGAAGCTCGCAGACCCTTCGGTCCACGCCGACCAGGCGAACGCGCGCAAGCTGAACAAGCGCTACGCCGAGCTGACCCCGATCGTCGGCACCTACCGGGCCTGGAAGCAGACCGGTGACGACATCGAGACCGCCCGCGAGCTGGCACACGACGATCCCGACTTCGCCGCCGAGGTCAAGCAGCTGGAGAAGGACCGGGAGGAGCTCACCGAGAAGCTCCGTCTGCTCCTCGTCCCGCGCGACCCGAGCGACGACAAGGACGTCATCCTGGAGATCAAGGCGGGCGCGGGCGGCGACGAGTCCGCCCTCTTCGCCGGCGACCTGCTCCGCATGTACCTCCGGTACGCCGAGCGCGTCGGCTGGAAGACCGAGATCATCGACGCCACCGAGTCCGAGCTGGGCGGCTACAAGGACGTCCAGGTCGCCGTGAAGACCAAGGGCGGCAACGGCGCCACCGAGCCCGGCCAGGGCGTCTGGGCGCGGCTGAAGTACGAGGGCGGGGTGCACCGCGTGCAGCGCGTGCCCGCGACCGAGTCCGCCGGCCGTATCCACACCTCCGCCGCCGGCGTCCTCGTCACGCCCGAGGCCGAGGAGGTCGAGGTCGAGGTCCACGCCAACGACCTGCGCATCGACGTCTACCGCTCGTCGGGCCCCGGCGGCCAGTCGGTCAACACCACCGACTCCGCCGTCCGCATCACCCACCTGCCGACCGGCATCGTCGCCTCCTGCCAGAACGAGAAGAGCCAGCTCCAGAACAAGGAGCAGGCCATGCGCATCCTGCGCTCCCGGCTGCTCGCCGCCGCGCAGGAGGAGGCCGAGTCCAAGGCCGCCGACGCCCGTCGCAGCCAGGTCCGCACCGTCGACCGGTCCGAGAAGATCCGTACGTACAACTTCCCGGAGAACCGGATCTCGGACCACCGCGTCGGCTTCAAGGCGTACAACCTCGACCAGGTGCTCGACGGCGACCTGGACGCGATGATCCAGGCGTGCGTCGACGCCGACTCGGCTGCCAAGCTCGCCGCGGCGTAAGTGGCGTCAGTTCCGTAAGCCCCACCCCCGCACCACGGAGGACCAGCGTGAACCTGCTGCTTGCCGAGGTGGCCCAGGCCACCCAGCGGCTGGCCGACGCCGGCGTTCCCTCACCGCGTTTCGACGCGGAGGAGCTCGCCGCGTTCGTGCACGGCGTCAAGCGGGGGGAGCTGCACAACGTCAAGGACGCGGACTTCGACGCCCGCTACTGGGAGACGGTCGCCCGCCGCGAGGCCCGCGAACCGCTCCAGCACATCACCGGGCGGGCGTTCTTCCGGTACCTGGAGCTCCAGGTCGGGCCCGGGGTCTTCGTGCCGCGCCCGGAGACCGAGTCGGTCGTCGGCTGGGCCATAGACGCCGTCCGCGCGATGGACGTCGTCGAACCCCTCATCGTCGACCTCTGCACCGGCTCCGGCGCCATCGCCCTCGCGATGGCCCAGGAGGTGCCGCGCTCGCGCGTGCACGCGGTGGAGCTCTCCGACGACGCGCTCGTGTGGACGCGCAAGAACGCCGAGGGCTCCCGCGTCACCGTCCACCAGGGCGACGCGCTCAGCGCGCTGCCCGAGCTGGACGGCCAGGTCGACCTGGTCATCTCCAACCCGCCGTACATCCCGCTCACCGAGTGGGAGTACGTGGCACCCGAGGCCCGTGACCACGACCCGGAGATGGCCCTCTTCTCCGGCGAGGACGGCCTCGACACCATCCGCGGCATCGAGCGCACCGCCCACCGACTGCTCCGTCCCGGCGGCCTCGTCGTCATCGAGCACGCGGACACCCAGGGCGGGCAGGTGCCGTGGATCTTCAACGAAGAGGCCGGCTGGGCCGACGCCGCCGACCACCCGGACCTGAACAACCGGCCGCGCTTCGCGACCGCCCGCAAGGCCATGCCGTGACCGGCATGACCGCCATGACGAACCACGCGTACGAGGAGGCCGGGAACTGATGGCACGGCGATACGACTGCAACGAGGCGACCGACCGTCTGACCGGTCTGCGCGAGGCCGCGTCCGCCGTCCGCCGGGGCGAGCTGGTCGTCCTGCCCACCGACACCGTGTACGGGATCGGGGCGGACGCCTTCAGCAGCGAGGCCGTGGCGGACCTGCTCGCCGCCAAGGGCCGGGGCCGCAACATGCCCACGCCCGTGCTCATCGGCTCCCCGAACACCCTCCACGGCCTGGTCACGGACTTCTCCGAGCAGGCGTGGGAGCTCGTCGACGCCTTCTGGCCCGGCGCCCTCACCCTCGTCGCCAAGCACCAGCCGTCCCTCCAGTGGGACCTGGGCGACACCCGGGGCACCGTCGCGATCCGCATGCCGCTGCACCCCGTCGCCATCGAGCTGCTCACCGAGGTCGGCCCGATGGCCGTCTCGTCGGCGAACCTCACGGGACACCCGTCCCCCGAGGACTGCGACGCGGCGCAGCAGATGCTCGGCGACTCCGTCTCCGTCTACCTGGACGGCGGTCCGACGCCCGGCATCGTCCCGTCCTCCATCGTCGACGTCACGGGCAAGGTGCCGGTGCTGCTGCGCGAGGGCGCGCTCTCCCCGGAGGAGCTCCGGAAGGTCGTACCCGACCTCGAGGTGGCGAATTGACCGCCCCTGAGGGGCGTGGCATAGCGGGGTTCGACGACAGCAACACCTTCCGCATCCTCCACGTCAGCACCGGCAACGTCTGCCGCTCGCCGATCACCGAGCGGCTGACCCGGCATGCCCTGAGCGACCGCCTCGGCGACCCTCTCGGCGGCGGCCTGATCGTGGAGAGCGCGGGCACCTGGGGCCACGAGGGCGCCCCGATGGAGGCCAACGCGGAACTGGTCCTCGCCGACTTCGGCGCGGACTACAGCGGCTTCGTGGGGCGCGAGCTCCTCGACGAGCACGTCATCCGCGCGGACCTGGTCCTGACGGCGACCCGCGACCACCGCGCCCAGGTCATCTCGATGGGCCACTCGGCGGGCCTGCGCACCTTCACCCTGAAGGAGTTCACCCGCCTGGTCCGGGCGATCGACCCGGCGACGCTCCCGGACGCCCACGACGAGGGCATGGTGGAACGCGCGCGTGCCCTGGTCCGCGCGGCAGCGGCTCTACGCGGGTGGCTCCTCGCCCCCTCGGTGGACGCGGACGAGGTCAACGACCCGTACGGAGCGCCCATCACCTTCTTCCGTTCGATCGGCGACGAGATCAACCAGGCGCTGGATCCGGTGGTGACGGCGCTGACGGGCGTGCGGGCGCGCGACTGACGTCGCCGGTGGCGTGGCCCGGCGTGGGGGCGGGCGTACCGGCGGGTGGCGTGGCGCGCGAACGGGGTTCGTGTGGTGTCTGCCCGTCGTTCACCGGGCGCGCGGGGGAGTGCGTGCCTACATTGGTGACATGTCGGTCACCGCTCCCCCCGATGAGGCTCTTGACGTCCTGCGCCGGCAGGACCCGGAGATCGCCGACGTGCTGCTCGGTGAGGCGCGGCGGCAGGCCGACAGCCTGCAGTTGATCGCCGCCGAGAACTTCACCTCGCCCGCCGTTCTCGCCGCCCTCGGTTCCCCGCTCGCCAACAAGTACGCCGAGGGGTATCCCGGCGCCCGCCATCACGGCGGCTGCGAGTACGCCGACGCCGCCGAGCGGATCGCCGTGGAACGGGCCACCGCGCTCTTCGGAGCCGACCATGCGAACGTCCAGGCGCACTCGGGCTCCTCGGCCGTCCTGGCGGCGTACGCGGCCCTTCTGAGGCCCGGTGACACGGTGCTCGCCATGGGCCTGGACCACGGCGGGCACCTCACGCACGGTTCGCCGGCCAACTTCTCGGGGCGCTGGTTCGACTTCGTCCCGTACGGCGTCGACGCCGAGACCGGGCTCGTCGACTACGAGCAGGTCGCCGCGCTCGCCCGCCACCACCGCCCCAAGGCGATCGTGTGCGGCTCCATCGCGTACCCCCGGCACCTCGACTACGCGCTCTTCCGTGAGATCGCCGACGAGGTCGGCGCCTATCTCATCGCCGACGCCGCCCATCCCATCGGCCTGGTCGCCGGGGGAGCGGCCCCCAGCCCCGTGCCGTACGCCGACGTCGTCTGCGCGACCACCCACAAGGTGCTGCGCGGGCCGCGCGGCGGGATGGTCCTCTGCGGGGAGGAGCTCGCGGGGCGGATCGACCGGGCCGTCTTCCCGTTCACCCAGGGCGGCGCCCAGATGCACACCATCGCGGCGAAGGCGGTGGCCTTCGGCGAGGCGTCCACCCCGGCGTTCACCGCGTACGCCCATCAGGTGGTCGAGCACGCGCGCGTGCTCGCGGCCGCGCTCGCCGCCGAGGGCTTCGCGCTGACGACCGGCGGCACCGACACCCACCTCATCACCGCCGACCCCTCCCCGCTCGGCGTCGACGGCCGCACCGCACGCGCCCGGCTCGCCGCCGCCGGCATGGTCCTCGACACCTGTGCGCTTCCGTACGGGGAGGGGCGCGGGATCCGGCTGGGCACCGCCGCCGTCACCACTCAGGGCATGGGCGCCCCGGAGATGGCGCGGATCGCCGTGTTGTTCACCGCGGCTCTGCGTGACGATCCCGCGGAGACGGCCCGGGTACGGGCGGAGGTACGGGGGCTGACCGGGCGATTTCCCCCGTACGGAGGCTGAGCGGAGGTCACGGAAAGTCGCTGTGCAACCGTTCGGGGGGGCCAGGTGTCTCCAAGCACATGGACGGCACGGCTAGGGTGTGGGGCTGAGATGGCCAGCGAAACCTGTGGGGCAGCCCGTGCGTGATTACCTGCTGACGCTCTGTGTCACGGCCGCGGTGACCTATCTGCTCACCGGTCCGGTGCGGAAGTTCGCCATCGCGACCGGGGCGATGCCGGAGATCCGTGCCCGAGACGTACACCGAGAACCGACTCCGCGGCTCGGTGGCATCGCCATGTTCTTCGGGCTGTGCGCGGGACTCCTCGTCGCCGACCACCTGCAGAACCTGAACAGCGTCTTCGAGCTCTCCAACGAGCCGCGCGCGCTGCTCTCCGGTGCCGCCCTGATCTGGCTGATCGGCGTCCTGGACGACAAGTTCGAGCTGGACGCCCTGATCAAGCTGGGCGCGCAGATGATCTCGGCGGGCGTCATGGTGGCGCAGGGCCTGACGATCCTGTGGCTGCCGATCCCGGGTGTCGGCGTCGTCTCGCTGACCTCGTGGCAGGGCACGCTCCTGACCGTCGCCCTGGTCGTCCTCACCATCAACGCGGTGAACTTCGTCGACGGTCTCGACGGTCTCGCGGCCGGCATGGTCTGCATCGCCGCCGCCGCCTTCTTCCTGTACGCGTACCGCCTCTGGTACGGCTACACGATCGAGGCCGCCGCCCCCGCGACGCTCTTCACCGTCATCCTCATGGGCATGTGCCTGGGCTTCCTGCCGCACAACATGCATCCGGCGCGGATCTTCATGGGCGACTCCGGCTCGATGCTGATCGGTCTGATCCTGGCGGCCTCGGCCATCTCGATCACGGGGCAGGTCGACCCGGACGCGCTGAAGATCTTCGAGGGCTCGACCCGTCAGGCCACGCACGCCGCCCTGCCGGTCTTCATCCCGCTGGTGCTGCCGCTGACGATCATCGCGATCCCCATGGCGGACCTGATCCTCGCGATCGTGCGCCGCACGTGGAAGGGCCAGTCGCCGTTCGCGGCCGACCGCGGCCACCTGCACCACCGGCTCCTGGAGATCGGGCACTCGCACAGCCGCGCGGTCCTGATCATGTACTTCTGGTCGGCGCTCATCGCCTTCGGGACGCTGGCGTACTCGGTCCACTCGGCGTCGATGTGGATCGTCCTCTGCGTCGTCGCGCTCAGCGCGATCGGTCTGGTGCTGCTCCTGCTGCCGCGCTTCACCCCGCGCGCGCCCCGCTGGGCCGAGTCGGTCGTACCGCCTCGTTACCGGCGCCGCAAGAGGGTTCCCGTCGTGGAGGCCGCTCCGGAGCCCGTCACGGTCGAGGAAGAGCGGATTCCGGTGCCCGCGGGGATCAACGGCGCCACCGCCATCGGCAACCGTGGGCGCTTCACCGACAGGCGGAAGGCCGGAACGCCAAGTTGACGAAGGCCGCATAAGCGGCCATTAGCAGACAAGGCACCGTGCTGTCGCGCACACACGCGCGGGGTAACTCTCATGTGTGACTGTTGGCACACCTTATGGGTAAAGACCTATTCAAATAGTTTGTGATACGGTTCACGAGACCCGGCGACAGTGCCGAAAGACCGTAGTGCGACGGTCTGTTGGCCCCGAGACCCACCTCGGACCGGGCTTACGCTCGTCCTTGACGACACCATCGCCCCCTCCAGCAAGCGGAGACACCGCCATGCCGTCCAACGACGCACGCATCCTTCTGCACACCGTGATCCCCACCGCAGCCGTCGGCGCGATCGCCACGGTCATCAGCGCTGTGGTCGCCGGTGGCAAGGGCGCGCTCGGCGCCGTCGTCGGCACCCTGGTCGTGCTCCTCTTCATGGGGATCGGGCAGGTCGTCCTGCAGCGGACGGCGAAGTCGCTCCCGCATCTGTTCCAGGCCATGGGGCTCATGCTCTACACGGCCCAGTTGCTGGTGCTCTTCATCTTCCTGGCTTTGCTCAAGAACACCACGCTGTTCAACTTCAAGGCCTTCGCTTTCACGCTGCTCGCGACGACCGTGGTGTGGGTCGCCGCACAGGCCCGTGCCTACATGAAGGCCAAGATCACGTACATCGACCCCGGAAACACGGGGTCGAAGTCGTGAAGGGTAGGGCCGGGATAAAGCCGCGTTCGGCTTCCTGCTATCGTCCGGTGCCAACTGCGGCACTGCGGGCGCGGGCATCCGAGACGCCTGTCCCAGCGCGAGGCTCGATGCCGAACCGCCGCCCCCTTATCCGTAAGACCAGTCCAGTGCCGACCCGCGGCTGCGTGCCGCGCCGACACAACGAGGTTGCCGTACCTATGCGCCACGCTGAAGGAGCCCGCGGTGAGTGCTGACCAGACGCTTGCCTTCGACCCGGATTGCCACATCTTCAGTGGATGTGGCTTCCCGGCGCCGGGCCTGCACACGTTCATGTACGAGCCCATCGCGACGGTGGGGGGCATCGAGATCACCAAGCCGATGCTGCTCGCCCTCCTGGGCTCCATCGTGGTCGTCGGGTTCTTCTGGGCCGCGTTCCGCAAGCCCAAGCTGGTCCCCGGCAAGCTGCAGATGGTTGGCGAGGCCGGTTACGACTTCGTGCGCCGCGGCATCGTCTACGAGATCATCGGCAAGAAGGACGGCGAGAAGTACGTCCCCTTCATGGTGTCGTTGTTCTTCTTCGTCTGGATCATGAACCTCTGGTCGATCATTCCGCTCGCCCAGTTCCCGGTCACCTCGCTGATCGCCTTCCCGGCCGGTCTCGCGCTGATCGTCTACGTCATGTGGATCTCGCTGACGTTCAAGAAGCACGGCTTCGTCGGCGGCTGGAAGAACATCGTCGGCTACGACAAGTCGCTCGGCGCGATCCTTCCGATGGTCGTCGTCCTCGAGTTCTTCTCGAACCTGCTGATCCGGCCCTTCACGCACGCGGTGCGACTGTTCGCGAACATGTTCGCCGGTCACCTGCTGATCGTGATGTTCTCGCTGGCCACCTGGTACCTCATGAACGGCCTGGGCTTCGTCTACGCCGGCGCCTCGTTCGTGATGGTCCTCGTGATGACCGCCTTCGAGCTCTTCATCCAGGCCGTCCAGGCGTACGTCTTCGTCCTCCTGGCCTGCAGCTACATCCAGGGCGCGCTCTCCGAGCACCACTGAGCCGATCCGTCCCGGATCGCAGCTTCACCCCCAATCCAACAGTCGTCCGGTGGCCAACCCCCACCGGGTCATTGAAAGAGAAGGAAGTAACGGCATGTCCGCTGCTCTCGACATGGTCAACCTCGCCGCCGGCGCCAAGGAGAACGTGGTCGGCAACGTCGCGTCGATCGGCTACGGCCTGGCCGCCATCGGCCCCGGCGTCGGCGTCGGCATCATCTTCGGTAACGGTACGCAGGCGCTCGCCCGTCAGCCCGAAGCTGCCGGCCTGATCCGCACCAACCAGATCATGGGCTTCGCGTTCTGTGAGGCGCTCGCCCTCATCGGCATCGTCATGGGCTTCGTCTACCAGTAAGCCGGACCGACAGCCCGATTCTTTTACGGAAGGCACTGATGTGAACGCGCTGCTTCTTGCGCAGGCGGAGGAGCCCCAGCCTCCTCTGATCCCGCATCTCGACGAGCTCGTCATCGGCCTGATCGCCTTCGTCATCGTCTTCGGTTTCCTCGCCAAGAAGCTTCTCCCGAACATCAACAAGGTTCTGGAGCAGCGTCGCGAGGCCATCGAGGGTGGCATCGAGAAGGCCGAGTCGGCCCAGATCGAGGCTCAGAGCGTGCTGGAGCAGTACAAGGCCCAGCTCGCCGAAGCCCGCCACGAGGCCGCGCGTCTTCGCCAGGAGGCGACGGAGCAGGGCACCGCGATCATCCAGGAGATGAAGGCGGAAGGCCAGCGCCAGCGCGAGGAGATCATCGCGGCCGGCCACACGCAGATCGCGGCCGACCGCAAGGCCGCCTCTGCCTCGCTGCGTCAGGACGTGGGCAAGCTCGCCACCGACCTGGCCGGCAAGCTGGTCGGCGAGTCCCTCGAGGACTCCGCCCGCCAGAGCCGGACGATCGACCGCTTCCTCGACGAGCTCGAGGAGAAGGCGGAGGCCGTCCGATGAACGGAGCGAGCCGTGAGGCACTGGCCGCCGGACGTGAGTCCCTCGACGCGCTGACCGACAACACGTCGGCCGACGCGACGAAGCTCGCGAACGAGCTGGCCGCAGTCACCACGCTGCTCGACCGCGAGGTGTCGCTGCGTCGGGTCCTGACCGACCCCGCGCAGTCGGGCGAGGCCAAGGCCGAGCTCGCGCAGCGACTCCTGAGCGGTCAGGTGGGCGGCGAGACCGTCGACCTGGTGTCCGGCATGGTGCGTTCCCGCTGGTCGCGTTCGCGTGACCTGGTCGACGCGACCGAGGAGCTGGCGAACACCGCCGACCTCACCGCGGCGCAGAAGGCGGGCGCCCTCGACGGAGTCGAGGACGAGCTGTTCCGCTTCGGCCGGATCGTGTCCTCCAGCCCCGAGCTCCGCTCGGCGCTGACGGACAAGGCCGCCACGGCCACCGCCAAGGGCGAGCTGCTCCGCAGCCTGCTCGGCGGCAAGGCCAACGTCGCCACCGAGCGTCTGGTCGTCCGTCTGGTGACCCAGCCCCGGGGACGTAGCCTGGAAGCGGGACTCGAGTCCCTCTCCAAGCTCGCCGCGGCGCGCCGGGACCGGATGGTCGCCGTCGTCACCTCGGCGGTGCCGCTGTCGGACCAGCAGAAGCAGCGCCTCGGAGCCGTACTCGCCAAGCTGTACGGCCGCGAGATGCACCTGAACCTGGACGTGGACCCCGCGGTCCTCGGCGGGATCACGGTGCAGGTCGGCGACGAGGTCATCAACGGCTCGATCGCGGAGCGCCTCGACGAGGCGACCCGTCGACTGGCCGGCTGACGACCGTCACCAGCACAAGGCATCACAGCTACACAGCATCACCAGCGGCCCGGTTGGGCCGTGCAGAGATTGCAGAAGATTCCTGGGGGTCGGCCCCCAGACCCCTTAAGAAACTTCGGGCCCAACAAGGAGAGCAGGGAACCCAGATGGCGGAGCTCACGATCCGGCCGGAGGAGATCCGGGACGCACTGGAGAACTTTGTCCAGTCGTACCAGCCGGACGCGGCCTCGCGCGAGGAGGTCGGCACGGTCAGCCTGGCCGGTGACGGTATCGCGAAGGTCGAGGGTCTTCCCTCGGCCATGGCGAACGAGCTGCTGAAGTTCGAGGACGGGACCCTCGGTCTCGCGCTGAACCTCGAAGAGCGCGAGATCGGTGCGATCGTCCTCGGCGAGTTCAGTGGCATCGAGGAGGGTCAGTCGGTGCAGCGCACCGGCGAGGTCCTCTCCGTCGGTGTCGGTGAGGGTTACCTGGGTCGCGTCGTCGACCCGCTCGGCAACCCGATCGACGGTCTCGGCGAGATCGCGACCGAGGGCCGCCGCGCCCTCGAGCTGCAGGCCCCGGGCGTGATGGCCCGTAAGTCGGTGCACGAGCCGATGGAGACCGGCTACAAGGCCGTCGACGCCATGACGCCGGTCGGCCGTGGTCAGCGTCAGCTGATCATCGGTGACCGTCAGACCGGCAAGACCGCTCTGTGTGTCGACACGATCATCAACCAGCGCGACAACTGGCGCTCGGGCGACGTGAACAAGCAGGTCCGCTGCATCTACGTCGCCGTCGGCCAGAAGGGCTCGACCATCGCGTCCGTGCGCGGCGCCCTGGAAGAGGCCGGTGCGCTCGAGTACACGACGATCGTCGCCGCCCCGGCGTCCGACCCGGCCGGCTTCAAGTACCTGGCGCCGTACACCGGCTCCGCCATCGGCCAGCACTGGATGTACCAGGGCAAGCACGTCCTGATCGTCTTCGACGACCTGTCGAAGCAGGCCGACGCCTACCGCGCCGTGTCGCTGCTGCTGCGCCGCCCGCCGGGCCGTGAGGCCTACCCGGGTGACGTCTTCTACCTGCACTCGCGTCTGCTCGAGCGCTGCGCGAAGCTCTCGGACGAGCTGGGTGCCGGTTCGATGACCGGTCTTCCGATCGTCGAGACCAAGGCGAACGACGTGTCGGCGTTCATCCCGACCAACGTCATCTCCATCACCGACGGCCAGTGCTTCCTGGAGTCCGACCTGTTCAACGCCGGCCAGCGTCCGGCCCTGAACGTCGGTATCTCGGTCTCGCGTGTCGGTGGCTCCGCCCAGCACAAGGCGATGAAGCAGATCTCCGGTCGCCTCCGTGTGGACCTGGCCCAGTTCCGTGAGCTCGAGGCGTTCGCCGCCTTCGGTTCCGACCTGGACGCCGCCTCCAAGGCGCAGCTGGAGCGTGGACAGCGCATGGTCGAGCTGCTCAAGCAGGCTCAGTACCAGCCGATGCCCACCGAGAACCAGGTCGTCTCCGTCTGGGCCGGCACCACCGGCAAGATGGACGACGTTCCGGTCGCCGACATCCGCCGCTTCGAGGCCGAGCTCCTGGCGTACCTCCGCCAGAACCACTCGGGCCTCATGACCTCCATCCGTGAGGGCGGCAAGATGTCCGACGACACCCTGCAGGCCGTGGGCGACGCCATCGCGGAGTTCAAGAAGCAGTTCGAGACCTCTGACGGCAAGCTGCTGGGCGAGGACGCTCCTGCCGCCGTCAACGTCTCGAAGTGACGACGGAAGGGACCTGACTCATGGGAGCGCAGCTCCGGGTCTACAAGCGTCGCATCAAATCCGTCACCGCGACGAAGAAGATCACCAAGGCGATGGAGATGATCGCCGCCTCGCGTGTCGTCAAGGCGCAGCGCAAGGTGCAGGCGTCGACTCCGTACGCGACCGAGCTGACGCGCGCGGTCACGGCGGTGGCCACGGGTGCGAACGACAAGCACCCGCTGACCACCGAGGCGGAGAACCCGATCCGTGCCGCGGTCCTGCTCCTCTCGAGCGACCGCGGTCTGGCCGGCGCCTTCAACTCCAACGCCATCAAGGCCGCGGAGAAGCTGACGGCGAAGCTTGAGGGCGAGGGCCGTGAGGTCACCGTCTACGTCGTCGGCCGTCGTGGCATCGCCCACTACAACTTCCGCGAGCGGAAGCTGGCCGGTACGTGGACCGGGTTCACGGACCAGCCGTCGTACGGCGACGCCAAGACGATCGCGGCTCCGCTGATCGAGGCGATCGAGAAGGACACGGCCGAGGGTGGTGTGGACGAACTCCACATCGTCTACACCGAGTTCGTCTCGATGATGACGCAGACGGCGGTCGAGGCCCGGCTGCTGCCCCTCAGCCTCGACGAGGTGGCGAAGGAGGCGGGCGACAAGGACACCCTCCGTCCGCTGTACGACTTCGAGCCGTCGGCGGAGGACGTCCTCGACGCCCTGCTGCCCCGGTACGTCGAGAGCCGGATCTACAACGCGCTGCTCCAGTCGGCTGCTTCCAAGCACGCCGCCACGCGACGCGCGATGAAGTCGGCGACCGACAACGCGGGAGACTTGATCAACAACCTCTCCCGACTTGCCAACGCGGCCCGCCAGGCCGAAATCACCCAGGAAATCAGCGAGATCGTCGGTGGCACCGCAGCCCTGGCCGACGCGACCGCGGGGAGTGACAAGTAATGACGACCACTGTTGAGACGGCCGCCGCCACGGGCCGCGTCGCCCGGGTCATCGGCCCGGTCGTCGACGTGGAGTTCCCCGTCGACGCGATGCCGGAGATCTACAACGCGCTGAACGTCCAGGTTCCGGACCCGGCCGAGGAGGGCGCGACCAAGACGCTGACCCTCGAGGTCGCCCAGCACCTCGGTGACGGCGTTGTCCGCACCATCTCGATGCAGCCCACCGACGGCCTGGTCCGCCAGGCCCCGGTGACCGACACCGGCACGGGCATCACCGTGCCCGTCGGCGACGTCACCAAGGGCCGCGTGTTCAACACGCTGGGTCAGGTGCTGAACGCGGACGAGTCCACCGTGGCCGACGCGCCGCGCTGGACGATCCACCGCAAGGCCCCGGCCTTCGACCAGCTCGAGTCCAAGACCGAGATGTTCGAGACCGGCCTGAAGGTCGTCGACCTTCTCACCCCGTACGTCAAGGGTGGAAAGATCGGTCTGTTCGGTGGTGCCGGTGTCGGCAAGACCGTTCTGATCCAGGAAATGATCGTCCGTGTGGCCAAGCTGCACGACGGTGTGTCGGTCTTCGCGGGCGTCGGCGAGCGCACCCGTGAGGGCAACGACCTCATGGTGGAGATGGAGGAGGCCGGCGTTCTGGACAAGACCGCGCTGGTCTTCGGCCAGATGGACGAGCCCCCGGGCACCCGTCTCCGCGTGGCCCTCGCCGGTCTGACCATGGCGGAGTACTTCCGCGATGTGCAGAAGCAGGACGTGCTGTTCTTCATCGACAACATCTTCCGCTTCACCCAGGCCGGTTCCGAGGTGTCGACCCTGCTCGGCCGTATGCCCTCCGCGGTGGGTTACCAGCCGAACCTGGCCGACGAGATGGGTCTCCTCCAGGAGCGCATCACCTCGACCCGTGGTCACTCGATCACCTCGATGCAGGCGATCTACGTCCCCGCGGACGACCTGACCGACCCGGCTCCGGCCACCACCTTCGCCCACCTCGACGCGACGACGGTTCTCTCCCGTCCGATCTCCGAGAAGGGCATCTACCCGGCCGTGGACCCGCTGGACTCCACGTCCCGGATCCTGGACCCGCGCTACATCGCGCAGGACCACTACGACGCCGCCACGCGCGTCAAGGGAATCCTGCAGAAGTACAAGGACCTCCAGGACATCATCGCGATCCTCGGTATCGACGAGCTGAGCGAGGAGGACAAGCTCGTTGTCCACCGCGCCCGGCGTGTCGAGCGCTTCCTGTCCCAGAACACCCACGCGGCGAAGCAGTTCACCGGTGTGGACGGTTCGGACGTTCCGCTCGACGAGTCGATCGCCGCGTTCAACGCGATCTGCGACGGTGAGTACGACCACTTCCCCGAGCAGGCGTTCTTCATGTGCGGTGGCATTGAGGACCTCAAGGCCAACGCCAAGGAGCTCGGCGTCTCCTGAGCCCCGTGCTCTCCCGAGGGGGGCGGGATCCGGTCCCGCCCCCCTCACCACGCCCACTAGAATTGACCCCAACACCCGGCACGACCGCCGGGTGGTGACCCGAGGAGCCACCCTTGGCTGCTGAGCTGCACGTCGAGCTGGTCGCCGCGGACCGGAGTGTCTGGTCCGGCGAGGCCACCCTGGTCATCGCGCGTACCACCTCCGGCGACATCGGCGTCATGCCCGGCCACCAGCCGCTGCTCGGTGTGCTGGAGTCGGGCCCGGTGACCATCCGTACCAGTGAGGGCGCGACTGTCGTCGCCGCCGTCCACGGTGGATTCATCTCGTTCGCCGACGACAAGCTGTCTCTGCTCGCGGAGATCTGCGAGCTGGCGGACGAGATCGACGCCCAGCGCGCCGAGCGCGCGCTGGAGCGTGCGAAGTCGGATTCCGACGCGGCCGCCGAGCGGCGCGCCGATGTCCGGCTGCGCGCGGTAGCGGTCCGCTGACGGTCCGCGCAGAGTAGTGCCCTCAGCCGCGGCACGGCTGGAATTTTCCAGACCGTGCCGCGGCTGAGGCGATGCAGATGCAGGTTGTATTCGGTTCTGCCGGCGGTGCCGGCTACGGGACGCAGCGAGGAGGTCGGTGAAGATGTTCCTCGCTCTGCTCGTGTGCGGCCTGGTCGTCGCACTGGTGGTGATCGGGCTCTTCGTCTTCGGCTTGCGCCGGAGGCTGATCCAGCGCGCCGGCGGCACCTTCGACTGCTCGCTGCACTGGAACGTCCCGGACGAGCCGGACCCGAGCGGCAAGGGCTGGGTGTACGGCGTCGCCCGCTACAGCGGCGACGAGATCGCCTGGTTCCGGGTCTTCTCGTACGCGCCCCGCCCGCGCCGGACCCTGGAGCGTGCGTCCATCGTGGCCCTGGAGCGCCGGATGCCGGAGGGCGAGGAGGAGCTCGCCCTGCTCTCCGACATGGTGATCCAGCCCTGTATGTACGAGGGCGTCCGCCTGGAGCTCGCGATGAGCGAGGACGCCCGGACGGGTTTCATGGCCTGGCTGGAGGCGGCGCCTCCCGGGCAAAGGGTGAACGTCGCGTGATGCGTGAGGAAGCGGGGGTCGGCGTGCTGCGCCGGCCCCCGCTTCGTCGTGACCCCGTGGGGGGTTAGTTCAGACCGGTGTTGATGGCGCCGACGAGCTCGCCGTTGCCGGTGTCACCGCTGAACTCCCAGAAGAACGCTCCGCCGAGGCCCTGGTTCTTGGCCCAGCTCATCTTCGAGTTCACGGTGGCGGGGGTGTCGTAGCTCCACCAGTTGCTGCCGCACTTGGCGTACGCCGTGCCCGCGATCGTGCCGGTGGCCGGGCAGGAGGTCTTGAGGACCTTGTAGTCCTCGATGCCCTGCTCGTAGGTGCCCGCGGCCGGGCCGGTCGCCGTGCCGCCGGGGGCCGCCTGGGTGACGCCGGTCCAGCCGCGTCCGTAGAAGCCGATGCCGAGCAGCAGCTTGTTGGCGGGGACGCCCTTCGCCTTGAACTTGGCGATCGCCTCGGCGGAGTTGAAGCCCGCCTGCGGGATGCCGGCGTACGAGGTGAGCGGGGAGTGCGGGGCCGTCGGGCCCTGCGCCGCCCAGGCGCCGAAGAAGTCGTACGTCATGACGTTGAACCAGTTCATGTACGGTGCGGCGCCCGCGTAGTCGGCGGCGTCGATCTTGCCGCCGGCGGAGGCGTCGGCCGTGACGGCCGCGGTGACCAGGTAGCTGGGGCCGAACTTGGCGCGCATGGCCTGCATCATGTTCTTGAAGGAGGCGGCGCCGCTGGTGTCGCAGGAGAGACCGCAGGCGTTCGGGTACTCCCAGTCCAGGTCGATGCCGTCGAAGACGTCGGCCCAGCGCGGGTCCTCGACCAGGTCGTAGCAGGACTGCGCGAAGGCTGCCGGGTTCTGTACGGCCTGGCCGAAGCCGCCGGACCAGGTCCAGCCGCCGAAGGACCAGAGGATCTTGATGTTCGGGTAGGCCTTCTTCAGCTTGCGCAGCTGGTTGAAGTTGCCGCGCAGCGGCTGGTCCCAGGTGTCGGCGACGCCGTCGACGGACTGGTCGGCGGTGTAGGCCTTGTCGTAGTCGGCGTAGGCGTCACCGATGGTGCACTTGCCGCCGGTGACGTTGCCGAAGGCGTAGTTGATGTGGGTGATCTTGGACGCGGAGCCCGAGGTCACGATGTTCTTCACGTGGTAGTTGCGCCCGTAGACGCCCCAGTTGGTGAAGTAGCCCATCTTCACGGCGTTGGGGAGCGGCTGGCCGCCACCGCCGCCGGTGGTGCGGACGGGGGTCGCGCCGGAGTCCGGGCCGGTCTGGTCGACGGTGTCGCGGGCGACGACCGTGTAGCTGTAGTCGGTGCCGGCGGTCAGGCCCGTGTTGGTGTAGGTGAGGCCGGTGACGGTGGCGACGGTGGTGCCGTCGCGCTTGACGTCGTAGTTCTTGATGCCCTTGTCGTCGGTGGCCGCGGTCCAGGTGAGCTTCACCGAGGTGTCGGTGATGTCGGAGGCGACGGGGGTGCCGGGGGCGGAGGGGGCGTTGTCGCCGGGCTGGCTGGTGCCGTCGCAGGCGGCGCCGTTGATCTTACAGCCGCTGGGGGCGCCGGGACCGGCTCCGTTGTAGCCGAAGGAGACGGAGGCGCCGGGGGCGAGGGTCCCGTTCCAGCCGACGTTCTTGGCGGTCCAGTGGGTGCCGGAGCTGGTGACGGTGGCGTCCCAGGCGGAGGTCACGGAGGTGCCGGTGGGGTAGTCCCACTCGACGGTCCAGGAGTTGATGGTGGTGGTGCCGGTGTTCTTGACGGTCCAGCTGGCACCGAATCCGGTGCCCCAGTCCTGGGTCTTGGTGTACGTGGCCGTGGCCGAGGTGGCCGCTTCGGCGGGGGTGGCGAGGCCGACCATGGCGGCGAGGGGCAGGATCAGGGCGGTGAGACCGGCGGCGGCCCGGTGTCTGAACCCTGTTCTGCGCGTCGGTGCTTGAGTGCTCAACGGTGCTCCTCAAGTTGCGGACGGACATGGGTGGGGGTGGTCCGGTGGTCCGTGAAGATGCGCGCGCCCCGCGAGCGTAGGAAGGTCTGGACCAATCGTCAAGAGGTCCAGACCAACGTCGACGATGTCCCCTCAGACCCCCAACTCCTGTGCCAGGACGGCCGCTTGTACCCTGCTGCGCAGTGCCAGCTTCCCGAGCACCTTGCTGACGTGGGTCTTCACCGTCGCCTCCGCCATGTCGAGCCGTACCGCGATCTCCGCGTTCGACAGGCCCTGGCCGAGCGTCGACAGGACCTGCCGCTCCCGCGGCGTCAGGACGTCGAGCACGGAGGGGTCCGTCTTCGGCGCCGGCCGCGCCGGAGCGCCCGTCGCCGCGAACTCCGCGATGAGCCGCCGGGTCACCGCGGGGGCGATCAGCCCCTCGCCGCGCGCCACCGTCCGGACCGCCTCGATCAGCTCCCGCGCCTCCGCGTTCTTCAGCAGGAAGCCGGACGCCCCCGCCCGCAGCGCCCCGAAGACGTACGCGTCGAGATCGAAGGTCGTCAGGACCAGCACATCGGCGAGCCCCTCCGACACGACGATCCCGGTCGCCGTCACCCCGTCCATCCGGGGCATCTGCACATCCATCAGGACCAGATCGGGGCGCAGTTCGCGGGCGAGCTCCACCGCCCGCTCGCCGTCCGCCGCCTCGCCGACGACCTCGATGTCCGGTGCGCTGCCCAGGATGAGCACAAGGCCCGCCCGTACCGCGGACTGGTCCTCGGCGACCACCACCCGCACTGTCATGCCCGCTCCTCGTCCTTCACGTCCATGGGCAGTTCCGCCCTGACCTGCCACTGCCCGCGTCCGGCGTGGTCCGTCACCGGCCCCGCCTCGAAAGCGCCGCCGAGCAGGTCCACCCGCTCCCGCATCCCCACCAGACCGGCGCCGGAACCGGGTGCGGTCGGGCCGGGGCGCTCCCCGCGCGGACTCGTGACCTCGACCGTAAGGGCTGCCCGTCCGCCGGTGAGCACCACCCGGACCTCACCCGGTGCCGCGTGCTTGAGCGCGTTCGTCAGGGACTCCTGCACGATCCGGTACGCGGCCAGCTCCACCGGCGCAGGGAGGCCCTCGGTCGACTCCCGGCTGTCCTCCAGGACGAGGACGAGACCGCTCGGCCGGGCGTTGGCCCGTGCCTGGTCGACCAGGGCGTCCAGGCCGGCGAGGGTGGGCGCGGCGGCCGGTTCCGAGTCCCCGCTGCTGTCCCGGAGGAGGCCGATGAGCCGCCGCATCTCCGAGAGGCCGGCCACGCTGTTCTCCCGGATCACGGTCAGCGCCTGCCGGGTGGTGGCCGGTTCGTCGATCGACATCGCGGCGGTGGAGTGGATCGCGATGGCGGAGAGGTGGTTCGCGACCATGTCGTGCAGCTCGCGCGCCATCCGGGCCCGCTCGGCCACGACGGCCTGGGTGCGGTCCATCTCGGCGAGCAGCGCGGTCTGCTCCGCGCGGAGGAGGGCGGCGTCGGCGGCCTGGCGGTGGTTGCGCACGACGGCTCCGGTCAACGCGGGCAGGAACGAGACCATGCCGGTGATCAGGCCGACCACCAGGGCGATCGCGTTCTGCCACCAGACGAGGAAGCCGATCGTCAGGCCGATCGTGATGAGCCCGGTCAGGTACGGGAGGCGCCGGGCGGCGGCGGCCGTCCCGTAGACCACGGCCGCGTAGACCAGGTCCGTGAACATCAGCGCGGTCACGAGCGTGCCGTAGGTGAACTGGTCCGCGACGAGGGCGACCGTGCCGACGTTCAGCGCGGTCAGCGGCCTCGTCCGGCGCAGGGCCACCATCGAGGCCATGACGAAGAGCGGGATCAGCGTCGCCCAGCGCGCGGTGATCAGCCGGCCGGTCTGGGTGTGCAGCCCGAAGGACCACATCAGCAGACCGATGGCGAGGCCGCCGGCGGCCATGAGCAGATCGACGCGGTGCGGTCGGGGGAGTGTCACGTCCCCATCCAACACGGCCCGCGGACCCCGGGCCTCGCCGTCCGGGCCGATCCGCTCCTCCATCGAAGGATGTAGGCGCACTTCGTCATCGGCGACGACGATCCGGGCGGTCCGCCGGGGGACGCTGAGGGGGTACCGAAAGGGGAACCGTCGTGATCGTCACGCTGATCGTCGTCTGCGAGGTCGGGTTCTGGGTCCTGCTGGCCGCCGGCCTCGCCGCCCGCTACCTCCTGAAGATGCCCCGGACGGGTATCGCGCTGCTGCTCTGCGAGCCGCTCCTGGAGGTGCTCCTCCTGGTCGCCACCGCGATCGATCTGAAGAACGGCGCCGACCCCAGCTGGAAGCACGGTCTCGCCGCCCTCTACATCGGCTACACCGTCGGGCACGGCCACCGCACCGTGAAGTGGCTCGACGGCCACGCCGCCCACCGCTTCGGCGGCGCTCCCCGGCCCCCGAAGCCCCCGCAGTACGGGATGGCCCGCGCCCGCCACGAGGGCAAGGTCTGGCTGGGCTCGGTCACGGCGGCGGCCGTCGCCTCGGCGCTGCTGCTCCTGGCCGCCCTGTACGTCGGCGACGAGGGGAACACCGACAGCCTCTACGGCTGGATCTTCGTCGCCTGGCGGGCGGCGGGCATCCACGGCCTGATCGCGCTCAGCTATGCGATCTGGCCGAGGAAGGCCCCGGAGGGAGCGGCCTCAGCGGTCCCCGCCCGGGACCCAGAGCACGTCCCCGACCTCCTTGTTCGCCGTCCGGGCAAGGATGAAGAGCAGGTCTGAGAGGCGGTTGAGGTACGTGGCGGTGAGGGTGTTCATCGTCTCGCCGTGCACCTCGAGGGCCGCCCAGGTGGAGCGCTCCGCCCGCCGGACCACCGTGCACGCCTGGTGCAGCAGCGCTGCCCCGGGCGTGCCGCCCGGCAGGATGAAGGAGCGCAGCTTGTCGAGCTGCTCGAGGAAGAGGTCGCAGTCGGCCTCCAGCTTGTCGACGTACGACTGCTCGACCCGCAGCGGCGGGTACTTCGGGTCCTCGACCACCGGGGTGCAGAGGTCCGCGCCCACGTCGAACAGGTCGTTCTGCACGCGGACGAGGACCTTCACGACCTCCGCGTCGAGCTGCCCGAGGGCGATCGCCGTACCGATGGCGGCGTTGGCCTCGTTGGCGTCGGCGTAGGCCGAGATCCGCAGATCCGTCTTGGCGGTCCTGCTCATGTCGCCGAGCGCCGTGGTGCCCTGGTCGCCGGTACGGGTGTAGATGCGCGTCAGATTGACCATGGGACCAGCCTAGTTAGGCGATGGCCTTCTGGAACGTCCGTGTGCCGACCGTCACGGCGAGCGCCGCGACCCCGAGGGCGACGAGCACCCCGTACAGCAGCGTCGGTGTCGTGTAGTGCCCGATGTACGCCTCCCGGACCGCGTCCACCAGATGGCGGAACGGCATCAGGCGCGAGAGGACGTCCAGCCAGCCGGGGGCGAGGGTCATCGGCAGCATCAGGCCCGACAGCAGCATCGCCGGCATCGCGAGCGTGTTGACCGCGGGTCCGAACTCCTGCGGGGTGCGCAGCTTGAGGGCGAGCGCGTACGAGAGGGAGGCCAGCGCCACCGAAAGGAGCGCGACGAAGCCGAAGCCGATCAGGATGCCGGCGAGCGGCGCCCTGAGGCCCATCGGCAGGGCGACCAGGACCAGCAGCACCGCCTGGAAGACGAAGAGGGCGGCGTCCCGCAGGACCCGGCCGAGCAGCAGGGCGAGCCGGCTCACCGGGGTGACCCGCATCCGGTCGAACACGCCCCAGTTCTTCTCCATGATGATCGAGAAGCCGGCGAACGAGGCGCCGAAGAGCCCCAGTTGGAGCAGGAGCCCGGGGACGAGGACCTGCCAGGAGTCGCCCTCGCCGCCGAGTGGCAGTCCGGTGAGCAGCGGCCCGAAGAGCAGCAGGTAGAGCAGCGGCATCAGGGCGCCGAAGAAGATCTGGAACGGGGAGCGCAGGGTCTGGCGGGCATAGCGCCCGAAGAGGAGCGCGGTGTCGCGGAGAAGCATCGGATGTCCTGAGGACGTGAGGGGACCGGGAGGTCCTGGACGGCTACGGGATCTAGACGGCTGCGGGAGTCGTGTCGGCGGGGGCGGGGCCGCGCCCGGTGACGGCGAGGAACGCGTCCTGGAGGGTGGCGGCGCCGTGGGCTGCCTTGAGGCCGGCGGGGGAGTCCTCGGCGACGACCGTTCCCCGGTCGACGACGACCAGCCGGTCGGCGAGGGAGTCGGCCTCGTCCAGGTAGTGGGTGGTGAGGACCACGGTGGTGCCGTGTTCGTCGCGCAGCCGCCGCACCAGCGCCCACAGGTCGGCGCGGCTGCCGGGGTCGAGGCCGGTCGTCGGCTCGTCGAGGAAGAGGATCTCCGGCCGGTGGGTGAGCCCCATGGCGAGGTCGAGCCGGCGGCGCTGGCCGCCGGAGAGCGCCGGGGTCCTGCGGTCGAGGAGCTCGGTGAGGCCGAGGTCCTCCGCGAGTTCCTCGGCGCGGGCCGTCGCGCGGGCCCGGTTCATGCCGTAGAGCCGGCCCTGGGTGACGAGCTCGGAGCGGACGGTCTCCTGCGGGTCGAGGCCGCCGGACTGGGCGACGTACCCGATGCGGCGGCGGACGGCGGCGGGGTCCCGTACGAGGTCGTGGCCGGCGACGGTGGCGGCGCCGCCGGTGGGCGGCAGGAGGGTGGTGAGCATCCGGAGCGTGGTGGTCTTGCCGGCGCCGTTCGGGCCGAGCAGTCCGAGGATCTCGCCGGGCCGGACGGTGAGGTCGATTCCGCGGACGGCCTCCACGGGGCCGCTCCTGGTCGTGAAGGTCCGGGCGAGCCCGGCCGTGCTGATGATGGGCATGGCGACCACGAAAACAGAGTCACTGGAATTTTGCAATGCCTCCAAAAATTCAGAGCCAGCAAAGTTGGGGAGGGTCTAAGATTTCAGGGAGCCTAGGATGAGCGGCATGGCCGAGGGACTCAGGGAACGCAAGAAGCGCGAGACGAAGCAGCGGATCTCGGACATCGCGACCGGGCTCTTCCTGGAGCACGGCTTCGTCCACGTGACCGTCGCGGACGTCGCCGAGGCGGCGGACGTCTCCGTCAACACGGTGTACAACTACTTCCCGGCCAAGGAGGACCTCTTCCTCGACCGGATGGACGGCGTCACCCAGCGCCTCGCCCGCGCGATCCGCGGCCGCGACCGCGGGGAGTCCGCCGCGCGGGCCGTCCTGCGCGAACTCCGCCAGGACATCGGGGCCGTGTCACCCGCGTACGGGCTCATGGACGGCTTCGACGCCTTCATGAACGTCATCGAGCACGCCCCGACCCTCAAGGCCCGGCTGTTCCACGTCCAGCAGCAGGTCCACGACGCCGTCGTCACCACCCTCCGCGAGGAGACCGGCGCCACCGCCGAGGACCCGCTGCCGCTGCTCGTCGGCGGCCAGCTCGCCTGGATCGAGAACACCGTCGTCGGCTACATCACCCGCGCGATGACCGACGGGGGCAGGGCGACCGCCGTCTCCCGCGAGGCGCTCGTCCTCCTCGACGAGATCGAGGAGCTGCTGAGCGAGAAGGTGCTGAACTACGCGGTACGGGAGGGCTGACGGGCCCCGCCTGCCCGACCGCCGCCCCGCAGGGCCTACCCCCCGAGGGTATGTCGCGACCGCGGAGGCGCCCGAACGGGGTGCTGCGAGTGTGACGTCCGTCAAACAGGGCGTGACGCGCATTACTTCACGGTCACATGACGGCTCCCGACCGCTAATCTCCGCCGGAGAGCCAGAAGTGAACAGGCGTTAAGGGGTGGAACATCGTGGCCAGGAAGCTCGCCGTCATCGGGGCCGGACTCATGGGATCCGGCATCGCACAGGTCTCGGCACAGGCGGGCTGGGACGTCGTCCTGCGTGACGTCACCGACGCCGCCCTCACCCGGGGCACCGACGGCATCAAGGCGTCGTACGACCGCTTCGTCGCGAAGGGCAGGCTGGACGCCGCCGACGCCGAGGCCGCGCTCGGCCGCATCACCGCCACCACCGAGCTCGAGGCCGTCGCCGACGCCGACATCGTCGTCGAGGCCGTCTTCGAGAACCTCGACGTCAAGCACGAGATCTTCCGCTCGCTCGACAAGATCGCCAAGGACGGCGCGGTCCTCGCCTCCAACACCTCCGCGATCCCGATCACCAAGATCGCCGCGGTGACCGAGCGCCCCGAGTCCGTCGTCGGCGTCCACTTCTTCTCGCCGGTCCCGATGATGCAGCTCGTCGAGCTCGTCCGCGGCTACAAGACCAGCGACGAGACCCTCGCCACCGCGCGGGAGTTCGCCGAGTCCGTCGGCAAGACCTGCATCGTGGTCAACCGCGACGTGGCCGGCTTCGTCACCACCCGCCTCATCTCGGCCCTCGTCGTCGAGGCGGCCAAGCTCCAGGAGTCCGGCGTCGCGACCGCCGAGGACATCGACATCGCCTGCAAGCTCGGCTTCGGCCACGCCATGGGCCCGCTCGCCACCGCCGACCTCACCGGCATCGACATCCTGGTCAACGCGGCCAACAACATCTACACCGAGTCCCAGGACGAGAAGTTCGCGGTGCCCGAACTGATGCGCCGGATGGTGGACGCGGGTGACATCGGCCGCAAGAGCGGGCAGGGCTTCTACAAGTACTGAGCCGTACCCGCCACCCCGCCTCACCCCGTGGGGTGAATTTCGGTATCGGTTCGCTGACAAGGCGCAACGTATCTGCCGGTGCGGCAGTCAGTTGTTGCGAAGACGGAGCACTCTCGGGGAGCGCATATGCACATCAGGGGCGACCATGTCGAGCTGGTCGTCGGGGGCCGCCTCGACGTCCGGAGCGCGGCGGACGCCCGTACGGTCCTGCACTCGGCCGTCGACGACGGCGTCGGCGACCTGGTGCTCGACCTGACCGGCCTCGACTCCTGGGACGCGACCGGACTCGGCGTCATCATGGGCGCCCACCGGCGTGCGGGCCGCTGCGGCCGAAGGCTCGTCCTGCGCGGGGTGCCGCCCCAGATGCAGCGGCTGCTCGTCGCCACCAAGCTGCACCGCATCCTCGCCATCGAGGGCGGCCTCGCGCTGGAGTCCCTGCCCCGGGTGTGACCACCCGGAGCGGAGGCGACCCGGTGCGGGACAACCCGCGGTGGCACGCGTGTGAAGCAGCTGTGTGAACCAGGCGTCACGCTCAATCCTCACAAGACCGTGACGACTGGGTCTCCTGGGCACCCCACCTGTTCCCGAGCGCCTGACCACGGTCTAGGGTTCGGTCGCCTGCACATTGACGGACCCACCCGGCGGGCACCGGACACCGCTTCTTGGGGGCTTGGACCATGGACCCGATCAACCCGGGGCCGGAGGAGTACGGACACGACGGCGAGGGCGACGACGCCCGCCAGGGACGCGGCACCCCCGCCCCGGCCCCCGCACCCGCGCGTGCCCGCGTCGTCCGGCTCGTCTCCGGCGACCTGCTCGTCACCGTCAACCCCGTCGACGGCAGCGAGATCGAACCCTGCCCGCCCGGCCACGAACCCGCCGCCCCCCGCCCCCGCACCGCCGAGGAGCGCGCCGAGGCCGCCCGCGCCGGCGCCCCGCCCGTACCTCCCGGCCCGGCCGCCCCCGAGCTGCCCCTCCTCGAACGCCAGGAGCAGCGCGAGCGCCTCGTCGGCATCCTCGGCCGCGGCCGCTCCGCCCGCCTGAGCGGCCCCGCCGGATCCGGTCGCACCGCCCTCCTCGACGCGGTCGCCGCCGACTGCGCCGACCTCGCGCCCGACGGAGTCGTCCGGCTCTCCGGCCACCACCGCACCCCGGCCGAACTCCTCCACGAGCTGTTCGCCGCCGTCCGGTACGCCCCCGACCACCGGCCCGGCCGCACCGTGCTCCACGACCGGCTCCGCGAGATCGGCGCCGTCGTGGTCGTCGACGACCTGGAGTTCGGCGGCGCCGCCCTCGACGAGTTCCTCGCCGCCGCCCCCGAGTGCGCCTTCCTGCTCGCCGCGGGACCCGACACCCCCGCCCCCTCGGCCGACGCCCACGTCGAGGACATCCACCTCGCAGGACTCGGCCGCGGCGCCGCGCTCAAGCTCCTGGAGAGCGCCGTCGGCCGCACCCTCACCGACGACGAGGCCAACTGGGCCGGCGACCTGTGGTTCGAGTCCGAGGGCCTGCCGCTCCGCTTCGTCCAGGCCGGCGCCCTGCTCCGCCAGCGCGACCGGCTCCGCGTCACCCCCGCCGAGTTCGACGCCTTCGGGGCCCTCGAGGAGGCCTTCGGCCCGACCGACCCCGAAGCGGCCGCGGTCGCCGCCGCGGCGGCCTTCGACGGAGTCGACGACCCCGACGTCGAACTGCGCGAGATACCCCTGCCCAGCCTCGGCGAGGGCGCCGCCCCCGCCGCGCTGCTCGCCTCCCGCCTCAGCCGCTCCGCCCAGACGGCGCTGCGCTTCGCCGTCGCCCTCGGCGGCGAGGTCCCGCACCAGGCCCATCTGCCGGCCCTGGTCGGCGACACCCACGCGGACGCCGCCCTCGGTGAACTGCGCGCCTGCGGCCTGCTCTCCCCGGTCGGCCCCCGCTACCGGCTGGCCGCCGGTGTCCTCACCCAGCTCCTCGCCCAGGGATACGAGGCCGAGGGAGCCGACCGCGCCCACACCGTCGCCCAGCACTACGCCTGGTGGGCCGCGCACCCCTCCGTCACCCCCGAGCGGGCCGCCGCCGAGTCCGACGCCCTCCTCGCCGCCCTGTCCGTCCTCGTCGCGGGCACCGGAGGCGACCCCGACACGGAGGCCGAGCACCGCGCCACCGCCGTCCTGCTCGCCCGTGCCGCCGCCCCCGCCTTCGCCGCGGGACTGCACTGGGGCGCCTGGGAGCGGGCCCTGCGCGCCGGCCAGGAGGCCGCCCGGCTCACCGGCGAGGTCGCCGAGGAGGCCTACTTCCACCACGAGCTCGGGGTCCTCGCCCTGTGCGCCGGACACCTGGAACGGGCCCGCGCCGAGCTGGAGGCCTCCATCGGCATGCGCGGCGTGCTCGCCGACAAGCGCGGCACCGTCGCGGGACGGCGGGCGCTCGCCCTGGTCGCCGACCTCTCCGGAGAGCACGCCGCCCAGGCCGCGACCCGCGCCGAGGAGCCCGTCTCGCCGCCCCGCGGCATTCCCTCCCTGCGAGGCCCCGGCCGCAGACCGGCCCCCGAGCCCTTCCCGACGCCGCCGGCCGGAGCCGTGGCAGCCGTGGGCCGGACCCCGCTGTCCGGCGGACCCGGGCGCAGCCCGGCGCAGTCCTCGATGCCGGCGTTCCCCGACTTCGCCGACGAGGGCCCGACGCTCATCACCCGCCCCGACACCGAGAAGGGCACCGGCCGCCCGAACCTCAAGGGCGGCATCATCAACGGCGCGCGGCGCAACCTCGCCGCGGTCGGCGCGGGCGCGCTGCTCGTCGCCGTCCTCGGCACCGTCGTGACCCTCGGCGCCACCTCCGGCAACGGCGAGGACCCGGCCACCAACCACGTCACCTCCGACAGCACGGCCACCGACGACACCACCGACGACGGCATCGACGGCGAGGAGCAGCCGGCCGAGGGCGAGACGGGCGAGCCCGGCAGGACCGGCGAGGCCACCCGCTCCGGCTCCCCGAGCCCCTCCGGCTCCGGGAGCACCTCCCCGTCGGGCCCGACGGACCCGTCGAGCTCGGGCACCCCGGACACCTCGGGCACCCCGTCGTCCTCGGACAGCCCGTCGACGACCACGCCGCCCACGAGGACGACGGCCCCGCCGACGAACCCGACCACGCGTCCGACGACGACCAGGCCGTCGAGCCCGAAGCCGCCGACCATGACGCCGCCGACACCTCCCACCACCACCCCGCCGTCGACGACCCCGCCGACCACGACGCCGCCGGCGACGACGACCCCGCCGACGACGGTTCCGCCGGGGGAGGAGAACAGCCCCAGCAACTCCGCGTCCTCGTCCCTCGGCGGCCCGCCCGCCGCCGGCGACGCCACCGGCTCCCAGACGCCCGCCTGACGGGCTTCACGGAGCCGGAGAGCACGTACGTACGGAGACGGGGACGGCCCCGGGCGCGTTCACCGCACCCGGGGCCGTCCCCGTACCGCCACCGCCGTCCGTCAGAACAGCCGCAGCTTGTCGTCCTCGATGCCCCGCATCGCGTCGTAGTCCAGGACCACGCAGCCGATGCCGCGGTCCGTCGCGAGGACCCGGGCCTGCGGCTTGATCTCCTGCGCCGCGAAGACGCCCCGCACCGGAGCGAGGTGCGGATCGCGGTTGAGCAGCTCCAGATAGCGGGTCAGCTGCTCGACGCCGTCGATCTCGCCGCGCCGCTTGATCTCGACCGCGACCGTCGCGCCGTCCGAGTCGCGGCAGAGGATGTCCACCGGGCCGATCGCGGTCGGGTACTCGCGGCGGATCAGGGTGTAGCCCTCGCCGAGGGTCTCGATGCGGTCGGCGAGCAGCTCCTGGAGGTGCGCCTCGACGCCGTCCTTGATGAGACCCGGGTCCACACCCAGTTCGTGCGAGGAGTCGTGGAGGATCTCCTCCATCGTGATGATCAGTTTCTCGCCCGCTTTGTTGATCACGGTCCAGACGCCCGCCTCGCCGTCGGCACCCTCCTTGAGGGTGCAGGGCGGGGACATCCAGTTGAGCGGTTTGTACGCCCGGTCGTCCGCGTGGATGGAGACACTGCCGTCTGCCTTGATGAGGATCAGACGGGGCGCGGAGGGCAGGTGGGCCGTGAGCCGGCCCGCGTAGTCCACGGAGCAACGGGCAATGACGAGACGCATGGTCGCCAACGCTACAAGACGGGCGCTCTTCCGCGCGATTCGGGCATCACCCGGACCCCCTCCGGGCATGATCCTGAGCCGAACACCCGTCGGTTATCAGCCGGTTGTGTTCCCCATCTCCTGGTGCGTGCAGGACTGCGCGCTTACCGTGGAAGCTGGAGGTCGTCGTCCGTGCACGCTGCGTGGCGGGCGGCCCGGCCTTCGCCCCTGCCCGCAAGACCCCGTCCGCGGGGTCGCGAGAGGAGAACCCATGTCGCTCGACGTCTCACCGGCACTGTTGGAACAGGCCGAGCGAGGCGAGGTCGACGAAGCCGACTTCGTCGACTGCGTCCGGACCTCCCTGCCCTACGCATGGGAGATGATCAGTTCTCTGGTGGCTCAGCTGAAGGTCGACGGCGGAGAGTTCGCCGACAACCAGACGCCGCCGCCGAATGAGCAGGCACGTGGTCAGCTGCTGCGCGCGCTCGCGAGCGATGCCATTCGTGGTGCGCTGCAGCGGCATTTCGGGGTGCGTCTCGCCTTCCAGAACTGCCACCGGGTGGCGGTCTTCCCGCTGGACCCGTCGGTGGACGAGCGGCTCGCCCGCTTCACGTCCGTACGGGGGCAGCTGCTGAACCAGTCGCCGGAACTGCGCGACTGCTGAGACGTGGTGCTGCCGCTCCGCATCGCGGGAGACGCGATCGATGCGTGTCGACGCGCATCGCCGCGCGGAGATGCCGGAGCGGCAGCACAGCCCCGCCCTGAGTGCGTACGGTCCGCCCCTCGGCCCGTACGGTTCCCCCTTCGGTCCGTACGGTGCGCACATCCGTCCGTACGGTCAGACGAGCAGCGGCAGGACCTCCGCGCCGAGCCGCCGCACGTTCTCCTCGGTCGACGCGAGGTCGCCCGTGCCCTCGGCGAGGAGGGCGAAGCGGGTGATGCCCGTGCGCTCCGCCGTCGCCGCCAGCCGGTCCGCCGCGCGCCGGGGCGTGCCCACCGGGTGCAGCCCGCACAGCAGCTCCGTGTACGCCACGGGGTCCCGCATCGCCCGGTGCCGGCCGTCGACCGTCACATGCGCGTCGAGGCCCTGCTTCAGCCAGCCCGGCATCGCCTTCACCAGCGCCTCGGCCGCGTCCGCGCCCCGGTCCGCGAGCTGGGCCACGCCCGCCGACACGTGGTGGGACCCGATCCGCGCGATCTCGTCGGGGTCGCGCCCGGCCTCCCGCGCGCAGCGCGCCCAGGCCGTGACCATCTCGGCCTTCTCCTCGTCGCCGCAGTGCATCCCGAGCAGCATCGGCAGTCCGCGCTCGGCCGCAAGCCGCACGCTCTTCGGCGAGGTGCAGGCCACCACGACCTCCGGGGCCGGGTCCCCGCCGATCAGCTCGTCGGGGCGGGGCACCACCGGCACCTCGCGGAAGGCGAATCGTTCTCCCTCGGCGCCCACGCGGGGCTCGGAGAGCCAGCGCAGCAGCAGGTCGAGCGATTCGGGGAAGTCCTTCTCGTACGCCCCGAGGCCGGCGCCGAAGACCTCCAGGTCGACCCAGGGTCCGCCCCGGCCCACCCCGAGGGTGAACCTGCCGCCCGAGGTGAGGTGCAGCAGCGCCGCCTGCTCGCCCAGGGCGACCGGGTGGACGTTCGGCAGTACGCTCACCGCCGTGCCCACCCGCAGTCGTCGTGTGCGGCCCAGGAGCAGCGCGGCCAGTGTCACGGCCGAGGGACAGACCCCGTACGGCACGAAGTGGTGCTCGGCCAGCCAGACCGAGTCGAGGCCCGCCTCCTCGGCGACCTCCGCGGTCCGGACCGCCCGGTGCAGGGCCTCACCCTGTCCCTGACCCGGGAACTGGGCTGCCAGAACGAACGTACCCACGCGCATCGCCTTGTGCCTCCTCTGCGGCCGACGCGTAACTCCCCTCGCACTGGCACCAACGTCTGACACGTGCCAAAGGCAACGGCCGTTCATGAAGTTCTTGCGATTTTCGGCTAAGCCGTCGCGGACGGGGCCCGGGGCACCGCATCGCGGCCCGTAGGCTTGAGGGAACGGTCCGTGTTCCCAGACCCCGTGAGGTGTGCCCGTGTCCCCGCGCCACAACCGTTCCCGAGGCGGCGAGAAGCCCGAGCAGCAGCAGGGCGACAACGGCGACCGGTACGGCGGCGTGCAGCGCACCGAGACCTGGCAGGGCGAGGAGTGGTACGTCCGCCTCGTCGCCGGGGCGAGCGCACCCGGCAAGCGCTACCGCTGCCCCGGCTGCGACCAGGAGATCCCGCCCGGCGCCCCGCACGTGGTCGCCTGGCCGGAGTACGGGGGAGTGGACGACCGGCGGCACTGGCACAAGGCCTGCTGGAACGCGAAGGACCGCCGCACCAGCAGGGTGCAGCGGTCCAGGAACGCGCCGAAGTACTGAGCCGGGAAGCCGGGCCGCGGACCCGGGCTACACGTCCCGGCTGTTCAGCAGGGCGTACGCGCCGGCCAGCGCGACCCCGGCGACCCCGGTCATGATCAGCAGCGGCTCCCAGCCCGCGGGGCCCTTGTCACCGAACGGCGGCTGCGCGGCGTACAGCGCGATCATCTGCGAGGGGATCGCGTACGTGAACAGCCACTCCTGGACCGACTTCAGCGCCTCGGAGAACATGAACATGGCCGCCACCAGCGGCAGCAGCAGCAGACCGATCATCACCGTGATCGCACCGGCCGAGTGCCGGATCAGCGTGCCGAGCGCCAGCGAGAGCAGCCCGAGCATCGCGAGGTAGGCGCCCGCGCCGACCGTCGCCCGCAGCCACTCGCCCGCCGTCGGGGCGTCCGCCGTGTCCACCAGGGCCACCTGCCCCGCCCCCACGAGCGCGGCGACCACCGTCGTCACCGTGAAGACGAGCAGGAAGAAGACGATCGCCTTCGCCGTGAGCACCCGGGCCCGGCTCGGGCAGGCCGTCAGGGTCGTACGGATCATGCCGGTGCCGTACTCGGAGGCGATGGTCAGCACGCCGAGGGTGATCACGCAGATCGAGGCCGGCAGCATCCCGAAGAAGCCGAAGCCGAGCGCGGACTCGTCGCCCATCGGGGCCTCGGAGTTCGCGGCGATCGCCGCCACCCCCAGGCCGATGAGCAGCATCAGCAGGATCATGACGCCGAGCGTCCACAGCGTCGAACGCACCGAGCGGATCTTCGTCCACTCGGAGGCGAGGGCGTCACCGAGGGTCGCCCTGCGGACCGGGATGGGGGAGACATAGGAGTGCGGCGCCGGAGCGTGGTGCTGGGCGGGGGCGGTCATCGGGCGTCCTTGGTGGTGTCGCTCGGCTGAGGGGCGGCCTGCTGCGGGGCGGCCGGAGGGGCGTACGGGCCCGGCGCGGGAGCCTGGCCGGGAGCCCCCGCGTACGGGTTCTGTCCGGGCGGCGGCGGGGCGTACCAACCCTGCTGCGGCACGTCCTGCACCACCGGCTGCGGCGGCATGCCGTACCCGTGGTGGCCGGGCTGCTGCGGCGGCTGGAGGTGCGCGAGCCGGTCGTCGGTGGAGCGGTAGTCCACCGCGCCCTGCGTCAGCCGCATGTACGCCTCCTCGAGGGAGGCCTGGTGCGGGGACAGCTCCCAGAGCCGTACGTCCGCGTCGTGCGCGAGGTCGCTGATCCGCGGCAGCGGCAGGCCCGTCACCCGCAGCGCGCCGTCCGGCTCCGACATCACCTGGCCGCCGGCCTCCATGAGGGCCGCCGTCAGCTTCTCCCGCTGACCCGGATCGGTCTGCGGGGTCCGGACCCGGGCGAAGTCGGCGGAGTTCGCCGAGATGAAGTCCGTGACGCTCATGTCCGCGAGCAGCTGCCCGCGGCCGATCACGATCAGATGGTCGGCGGTGAGGGCCATCTCGCTCATGAGGTGGCTGGAGACGAAGACCGTCCGCCCCTCGGCGGCCAGCTTCTTCATCAGGTTGCGGACCCAGAGGATGCCCTCCGGGTCCAGGCCGTTGACCGGCTCGTCGAAGAGCAGCACCTGCGGGTCGCCCAGGAGCGCCGCCGCGATGCCGAGCCGCTGGCCCATGCCGAGCGAGAAGCCCTTGGAACGCCGCTTGGCCACGTCCTGGAGGCCGACGACCCCGAGGACCTCGTCGACGCGCTGCGCCGGGATGCCGGCGAGCTGCGCGAGCGACAGCAGATGGCTGCGCGCGCTCCGCCCGCCGTGCACGGCCTTCGCGTCGAGGAGCGCGCCGACCTGACGGGGCGCGTTCGGCAGCTGCCGGAAGGGGTGGCCGCCGATCGTGACATGGCCCGCGGACGGCTGGTCGAGACCCAGGATCATGCGCATCGTGGTCGACTTGCCGGACCCGTTGGGCCCCAGGAACCCGGTGACGACACCGGGCCTCACCTGGAAGGAAAGGTTGTACACGGCCGTCTTGGCGCCGTAGCGCTTCGTCAGGCCGACTGCCTCGATCATTCTCCAGCCCCATCGACAGGTCGGTCGCACCATGGTCGGGGCGTGGCGGCCGTCGGCCGGAGCCCCCCGTATGAGCTAGGAGCTTATCCAGCCATTGACGGTTCCGGCGAAATGGATACGGCCTCCGGGCGGTCATCGGGGGAACGTCAGGGGCCCCCTAGGGGGCCCCTGGGGCCCTGAGGCCCGAACCCGCGAGCCCTCAGGCGTCCCGCTTCTTCAGCACCAGGTAGCCGCCGGCCAGCGCGGCCACCACCCAGATCACCATGATCCCCAGACCGGCCCACGGGCCGTACGGAGCCTCCTCCGTGTTCATGGCGTCCGGGACGACCTGCATGATCTTCGATCCGGCCTGGTCGGGGAAGTAGCGGGCCACCTCCTTGGCCTTCGGCACGGCCGCCAGGATCTGCGAGACCAGGAAGAAGAACGGCATCAGGATGCCCAGCGAGAGCATCGACGAGCGCAGCATCGCCGCCACGCCCATGGAGAACAGCGCGATGAGGCCCATGTAGAGCCCGCCGCCGATCACCGCCCGCAGCACGTTGTCGTCACCGATCGAGGCCCGGTGCTCGCCGAGCAGTGCCTGCCCAAGGAAGAAGGAGAGGAAGCTCGTCGCGAGTCCCACGGCGAACGCGAGCCCGCCCGCCACCGTGACCTTCGAGAAGAGGAAGGTCGCGCGCTGCGGCACGGCCGCCAGCGAGGTGCGGATCATGCCCGAGGAGTACTCGGTCCCCACCACCAGGACGCCGAAGACCACCATCGCCAGCTGCCCCAGGGTCATCCCGAAGAAGCTGACCAGGGTCGGGTCGAAGGTGGCCCGCTCGACCTCGCTGAGGTCGTCGAAGGTGGAGTTGAACACGGCGGACAGCGCCGCGCCGATCGCCACGGTGACGATCAGGGCGCTCGCCAGCGTCCAGACGGTCGACGACACCGTCCGGATCTTGGTCCACTCGGACTGCAGGACCGCGGATACCGCTGCCATCGTTCAGGCTCCCTGGGAGGTCGTGCCCCACTGGGGGCCGGGCGCCGGGGCGCCACCGTGTACATCGGTGCCGTGCGCGTGGTACTCCACCGCACTTGCCGTCATCTGCATGAAGGCCTCTTCGAGCGAGGCGCGCTGGGAACTCAGCTCGTGCAGCACGAGCCCGTTCTCGGCGGCGAGTTCACCGAGCTTCTCGGTCGTGGCCCCGTCCACCTCGAGGGTGCCGTTGCCCGCCTCGACCGCGATGAAACCGTGCGCGTGCAGCATGTCCCGGAGCCGCTCCTGCTGCGGGGAGCGCAGCCGTACATAACTCCGGGAATTCTCCTGGATGAAATCCGCCATCGAGGTGTCGGCCAGCAGCTTTCCCTGTCCGATCACGATCAGATGATCGGCTGTCAGGGCCATTTCACTCATGAGATGACTGGAAACGAAGATCGTCCGGCCCTCGGCCGCCAACGCCTTCATCAGATTGCGGATCCAGTGAATTCCCTCGGGGTCCAGACCATTGACGGGTTCGTCGAACATCAGGATCTCGGGATCGCCGAGCAGCGCCGACGCGATGCCGAGCCGCTGCCCCATGCCCAGGGAGAAACCTTTCGACTTCTTCCGCGCCACCGGTGTCAGACCCACCAGATCCAGCACCTCGCTCACCCGTCGTTCCGGGATGCGGTTCGACTGCGCGAGACACAGCAGGTTGTTGTACGCGGAGCGGCCGCCGTTCATGGCCTTGGCGTCGAGCAGCGCGCCGATGTACTTCAGCGGCTCCTCGAGCTCCCGGTAGTGCTTGCCGTCGATCCGGACCGTCCCGCTCGTCGGGTTGTCCAGGTCCAGCATCATCCGCATCGTCGTGGACTTGCCCGCCCCGTTGGGCCCGAGGAAGCCCGTGATCACCCCAGGACGCACCTGGAAGGAGAGATGGTCGACCGCGGTCTTCGCCCCGTATCGCTTGGTCAGGCCCTCAAGCTCGATCATGCGTCCCAACCTACGGGTGCGCAAAACCCCCCGCCACCGGAATGACAGGGGGTTCTGGGGAACGCTACGAACTCGTTACCGGCTGTGCGTCAGATCGACGGTCACGACCCGGACGGCCGTACGGGGGGCGGCCGTACGCGGGGCGGGCGTACGTGTGACGGGCGTCAGCGGGACTGCTGGGCCGGGACGCCGGCCGGGCGCTCGTCGTCGATCGGCGAGCCGGCCGCCGCCACCGCGGCACCGGTCAGCGTCGCCAGCATCTCGCGGACGTTGGTCAGCTGGGCGTTGATCGAGTCCCGGCGGTTCGTCAGCGCCGCGAGCTCGCGCTCCGATTCGCTGCGGATCCGGTCGGCCTTGGCGTTCGCGTCGGCCACGATGTCCTCGGCCTGGCGCTGCGCGGTCTCCACCGTCTGACGGGCCCGGCGCTCGGCGTCCGTGCGCAGCTTCTCGGCCTCCAGGCGGAGCTGCTCGGCGCGGTGCTCGATCTCGGCGAGGCGCTTCTCGGCCTTGGCCTGACGCGAGGCCAGGTCGCGCTCCGACTGCTCGCGGCGCTTGGCCAGGTTGGTCTCGAAGTCCGCGGCGGCCTGGGCGGCCTTGGCGCGGGTCTCCTCGAAGAGGGCGTCCGCCTCCTCGCGCTTCGACTGCGCGTCCTTCTGCGCCTCGGCGCGCAGCGTGTTGGCCTCGCCCTGCGCCTTCTCGACGATGCGGACGCCCTCGTCCTCGGCCTTCGACTTGCGCTCGGCCGCGAAGGACTCCGCGTCGTTGCGCACCTGCTGGGCGGCCGACTCGGCCAGCTCGCGGTGCTGCTCGGCGGCGCGGCGGGCCTCCTCACGCAGGTCCTTCGCCTCCTCCTCGGCGAGCCGGAGGATCTTCTCGACCCGGGCGCCGAGCCCCGCGTACGACGGCTCGGCGTCGGTGACCTGCGCCTGGGCGTTCTGCGTCTCGAGGTGGAGCTCCTCGATGCGCTTCTCCAGGGAGGTGATGCGGGACAGCGCACTGTCGCGGTCGGACACGAGCTTGGTAATGCGGTCGTCCACCTGACCGCGGTCGTAACCGCGCCGCACGAGCTCGAAGCCGAAGGGGGAGGATGTGTCGCTCATGGGTTTCCTGTCGAATGAGACCGGTGAGGTGTTAGAGGGAATCCTAGGGGCCGAAGCGGCGTGTCATCGAGCGTATGCCCGTTTGATCTGGAGAATGTCCAGCCTTTTGAGTGGCTAGCCGTCCTGGGGCTTGCCACTCGAACGAGTGGACCCCGCTGAGGCGCCCGCCTTGGCACCCACCGCCCCCGCGGACTTCGGGCCGGCGGACGGAGTCTCGAAAGACTCCAACGCCTCCAGCACGTCCTGGACACGGGAGATCTCGGCATTGATGTCCTTGCGGCGCCGCACGAGCACCTCCAGTTCGCGCTGACCTTCCTCGATCGTCTGCTCCGCCTCGGAGCGGGCCTCCGCCAGCGCCCGCTCGGCCTCGGCCTTGATGCCCTCGGCCTCCGCGACGAGCGAGGCCTTCTTCTGCTCGGCCTCCTTGAGCAGCGCCTCGGCCTTGCGGACCGCGGCGATACGGACCTTGCTCGCCTCCGAACTCGCCTCGGAGACCAGCTCCTTGGCCTTCTCGTCGGCCTCGGCCCGCTGTTCCGTCGCGGCCTTCATCAGGTTGTCGACCCGCTCGCCCGCCGTCTTCATCTGCTCGGCGCTCTCGCGGCGCGCACGCTCGTGCAGTTCCTCGATCTCGCCCTCGATCCGGCCCCGCAGCTCATCGGCCCGCTCCCTTATGGCCGTCGCGTCGCCGCGTGCCCCGACCAGGAGTTCGTCCGCGTCGGTACGCGCCTTCTCCACCAGCGAGTTGCCCTCGACGGTCGCCTCGGCGACGATCCGCTCGGCCTCCTTGCGGGCCGCGCCGACCATCATGTCGGCCTGCGCCTCGGCCTCGGTGGTGGCGCGCAGCGCCTCCTCCTGGGCCTTGCCGATGAGCTGGTCCGCCTGCTCGGCCGCGTCCGAACGCTTCCGGGCGCCGGCCTCCCTCGCCTCGTCGAGCGTCCGGTCCGCCTCCGCGCGGGCCTCCGAGCGCATCTGCTCGGCCGCCGCCTCGGCGTCCGCCCTGAGCCGCTCCGACTCGGTACGGATCCGCTCGGCGTCCTGCTGGGCGGAGCCCACGGTCGTCTCGGCCGCGGCCTGCGCCTCCGCCGTGACGGAATCGGCGAGTTCACCCGCCTCACGGGTGAGCCGCTCGGCCTCGGCGGTCGCCTCGCGGGTGAGCCGCTCGGCCTCCGAGGTGGCCTCGGCGACGAGTGCGTCGGCCTGTTCGGCGGCGTCGCCGCGGCGCTTGTCGGCGGCCTTGCGGGCCTCGTCGAGGACCTGCTCGCCGTCGGCCAGCGCGGCGTTCCGCAGGGCCTGCGCGTGCGCCTCTCCGTCGATCTTGACCTGTTCGGCCTCGGTGCGGAGGCGTCGGGCGTCCTGCTCGGTGGTCTCCATGAGCTCGACCGCCTCGGCGGTGAGCCGTTCGGTCTCGGCGGCCGTCTCGCGGGTGAGCCGCTCGGCCTCCGAGGTGGCCTCGGCGAGCAGCGCGTCGGCCTGCTCGGCCGCGTCGCCGCGGCGCTTGTCCGCCGCCTGACGGGCCTCGTCCAGGACCTGCTCCGCCTCGGCGGCGATCCGCTCCGCCTCCGTACGGGCCTCGCCGACGACCGACTCGGCGCGCTCGGCGGCCTCCGAACGGATCCGGTTCGCGTCCTCGCGGGCGTCGGCCCGGGTGCGGGCCGCGTCCTGCTCGGAAGCGGCGAGCGAATCCGTCACCTCGGTGCGTACCCGCTGCGCGTACTCGGCGGTGTCCGCCCGCAGCTTCTCCGACTCGGAGATCGCGTCGGCGACCGTCCGCTCGGCCAGCGCCTTCGCGGCGTCCGTCTCCTCCTGCGCACGCGTCCGCGTGCGGGCGGCGTCCTCGGAGGCACGCTCCCGCTCCTCGTACGCGTCGGCGCGGACCCGGTCCGCCTCCTCCTGCGCCTCGGAACGCGTCCGCTCGGCCGCGTGCTCGGCGGCGCTGCGCAGCCCGGCGACCTCCTCCTCGGCCTGCTCGCGCAGACCCGCCACCGAGTCCCGTACCTCCTGGGCGGCTCGCGAGGCCGCGGAGACCATCTCGGTCGCCCGGGTGTCCGCCTCCTCGACCAGGCGCTGCGCCTCGACCTGCGCGTCCTCGACGCGCTTGCGGGCCGCGGCGAGAAGCTCCTCGGACTGCTCGCGGGCGTGCTCGCGCTCCCGGCCGGCCTCGGAACGGGCCGACTCGAGGGTCTCCTCGGCCTCCCGGCGCCGCCGGACGGCCTCCTCCTGGGCGGCGGCCAGCGCCTCGGCGGCCTCGGCGGCCACCCGCTCGGCGGCGGCGGCGGCCTCGGCCCGCACCCGGTCGGCGGTCTCCTGGGCCTCCGAGCGCAGCCGCTCGGCCTCCTCGGCCGCCTCCTTGCGGAGCCGTCCGGCGGCGTTCTCGGCCTCCGTACGGGTGGTGGACGCGTCCGACGCGGCCTCGGCGCGGAGCCGCTCGGCCTCCTGCTCGGCCTGCTCCCGGAGCGTACGGATGCGCTCGGCGGCCTCGGTCCGCAGCCGCTCGGTCTCCTCGGCGGCCTCGCGCCGGATCAGCTCGCCCTCGGCACGCGCGTCGGTGAGCTCCTCCCCGGCCGCCGCGACCTTCGCCTCGGCGTCGGTGTGCAGCCGGGTCAGCTCCTCGGCGGCCTCGGCGCGGCGGGCCTCGGCGGCCCGCTCGGCGTCGGCGCGCAGCCCGGCCGCGGCCTCCTCGGCCGCCGCCTTGACCGCCTCGGCCTGCTCCTCGGCCTCGGCGCGCAGCCGCTCGGCCTCGGCGCGGGTCCGCTCCAGGGTCTCCTCGGCCTGGGTCCGGAGCGTCTGGGCGCGCTCCATGGCCTCCGACTTGACCCGCTCGCTCTCGGCGCCGGCCTTCGTCCGCATCTCGTCGGCGTCGGTACGGGCCTTGGTGAGGAGCTCCTCGGCGGTGCTGGCCGCCTCCTCGATCTGCTGGACGGCCTCGCGGCGGGCCTCGCCGCGGATCCGCTCGCCCTCCGCGATGGCCTCGGCGCGCAGCTGCTCGGCCTCGCCGCGCAGCCGGCGGGCCTCCTCCTGCAGCTCGACCGTCTTGGCGCGGTACTCCTTGGTGTCGTCCTTCGCCGAACCGAGCAGCTCGTCCGCCTGCTCCTCGGCCTGGGAGCGCAGCCGGTCGATCTCCGCCTCGGTCTCGCGGCGGATCCGCTCGGCCTCCTCGGAGGCCTTGCGGGTGGTCTCCCGGGCGTCGTCGGACGCCTTGGTGAGGATCTCCTCGGCGTTGCGCGCGGCCTTGGCGAGCGCGGCGGCGGAGTCCTCGGCGGCGACCGTACGGGCCTTCTCGGAGGCCTCGGTGACGAGCTTCTCCGCCTCGGCGGTGGCCTCGCGCAGCTTCTCCGCGGCCTCGGCCTTGAGGGCCTCGGTGTCCTTGGTGGCCTCGCCGACCAGCCGGGCGATCTCCGCCTTGGCGGTGCGGGTGCGCTGTTCGTTGACCGACTCGGCGGTGGCGAGCTGCTTGGCGGCCGCCTCCTTGGCCTCGGCGAGGGCCTTCTCGGCCTCCGCGCGCGCGACGCGCAGCTTCTCCTCGGCCTCCTGCATGCGCTGCTCGGCGGCACGGGAGAGCTCGGTGGCCTGACGGCGGGCCTGGTCGGTCTCGGCGGTGGTGGTCGAGCGGAGCTGCTCGGCGTGGCTGGTGGCCTCCTGCGCCTGGCTGGAGGCGACGGTGAGGAGCCGCTCGGCGTCCTTGCGGGCGCGCAGCAGAATCGCTTCGGCCTCGGCACGGGCCGCCTCGGCCTCGGAGCCGACGCGACGGCTGGTCTCCTCGGCGAGCCGGGTGGCCTCGGCGCGGGCGCCGGCGAGCGCCTGCTCGGCCTCCGCGCGGGACTCCTCCATCAGCCGGCGGGCCTGGGACTCCGTGCGGGCGCGGAGCTGTTCGGCCCAGGCGACGTTCTCGTTGACGTGCGCCTCGACGGTCTGCCGGCGTTCGCTGAGCTCCTGGTCCAGCTGCTGACGGCGCTGGACCGCCTCGTTGTGCAGCTCGGCCTGGAGCCGGGACTGGTGCTCGGCGTGCTCCTGGAGGATGCGCTGCGTCTGGGCGCGGGCGTCGCGGAGCTCGCGCTCGGCGTCCTGGCGGAGCTGCTCGGCCTGCGCCTGCGCGTTCCGCAGCAGCTGCTCGGCCTGGTAGCCGATGTCCGCGCTGTCGTAGGCGGGCCGGGACGCGATGGTGCGGCGCGCCTCGTGGAGCTTGGCGCGCAAGACCTCGACTTGGTATCCGAGGTCCTCGGCGTGCTGAACGGCCTTCTCGCGCTCGGTCTTCAGCCGGTCCATCTCGGCTTCGAACCTGGCGAGATGGTCGTCTTCAGCTCGGTGGCTCTCCTGGCGTTCGTAGCCCCGCACTGCGCGGTCCATCCTTCCCCGAGCTCTTCGAGCAGGGGATACCCCAACCCTGGTCGCAACTCCAACGAGCACCGCCCCCTCACGGCTGAGGACGGACCCCCGGGAAATGGTGGCAGATCGGACGACCCCGACATCCCGACTACGGTGCCGCACGGAGCGGCCCCGACCGGCCCCGGCCCGGAGTCGCCCACTCTACCGGGCCAGGAATCCGGAGGTCAGTGCTCCGCTGAGGAGTGGTCAGCCGAGGGCTCTGCCGAGGTGACCAGTTCCGTGAGTACGCCGTGGCAGTCCTTGGGGTGCAGGAACGTGATCCGGGAGCCCATGGAGCCGATCCGCGGCTGGTCGTAGAGGACCCGGACGCCCTTGCCTCGGATGTCCTCGGCGTCGCCGTCGACGTCCGCGGTGCCGAAGGCGATGTGGTGCACGCCCTCGCCGTTCTTGGCGAGCCACTTGCCCACCGCCGAGTCCTCCCGGGTCGGCTCCAGGAGCTGGAGGTACGAGGCTCCGCCGTCCGAGGTGTCGTTGATCTTGAGCATGGCCTCGCGGACGCCCTGCTCCTCGTTGACCTCGGAGTGGAAGACCTCGAAACCGTACGTGGCACGGTAGAACTCGACAGTCTTGTCCAGGTCGAAACAGGCGATCCCGATGTGGTCGATTCGCGTCAGCATGCCTCCAGTGCAGCGCCGTGACGGTGGTTACGCAACGTGCGCGCCGTCACACCGACCGGCCGGTGACCCGGCGGTCCGCCGCTCAGTACATTGGCGGTAAACCCTCGTTCACTTCTCATCCCTAGGGGCCGTGCCTCATGTCTGGAACGACCGGTACCACCTCAGTGATCGTCGCGGGCGCCCGCACGCCCATGGGTCGCCTGCTCGGCTCGCTCAAGTCCTTCTCGGGCGCCGAGCTCGGCGGCTTCGCCATCAAGGCCGCGCTCGACCGGGCCGGCATCGGCGGCGACCAGGTCCAGTACGTGATCATGGGCCAGGTGCTCCAGGCGGGCGCCGGCCAGATCCCCGCCCGCCAGGCCGCGGTCAAGGCCGGCATCCCCATGAACGTCCCCGCGCTCACCATCAACAAGGTGTGTCTGTCGGGTCTCGACGCCATCGCGCTCGCCGACCAGCTGATCCGCGCCGGCGAGTTCGACGTGGTCGTCGCCGGCGGCCAGGAGTCGATGACCAACGCGCCGCACCTGCTGCCGAAGTCCCGCGAGGGCTTCAAGTACGGAGCCATCGAGATGCTCGACGCCATGGCGTACGACGGTCTGACCGACGCCTTCGAGAACATCGCGATGGGCGAGTCCACCGAGAAGCACAACAGCCGCCTGGGCATCCGGCGCCCCGAGCAGGACGAGATCGCCGCCCTCTCGCACCAGCGCGCCGCCGCCGCCCAGAAGAACGGCATCTTCGAGGCCGAGATCACCCCGGTCGAGATCCCGCAGCGCAAGGGCGAGCCGGTCGTCTTCTCCAAGGACGAGGGCATCCGCGCGGAGACCACCGTCGAGTCCCTCGGCAAGCTCCGCCCGGCCTTCGCCAAGGACGGCACCATCACCGCCGGCACCTCCTCGCAGATCTCCGACGGCGCCGCCGCCGTCGTCGTGATGAGCAAGGCCAAGGCCGAGGAGCTGGGCCTGGAGTGGATCGCCGAGATCGGCGCCCACGGCAACGTCGCGGGCCCGGACAACTCGCTGCAGTCGCAGCCGTCCAACGCGATCCTGCACGCCCTCGAGAAGGAGGGCCTGACCGTCGGCGACCTCGACCTGATCGAGATCAACGAGGCCTTCGCGGCGGTCGCCGTGCAGTCAATGAAGGACCTCGGCGTTACCCCCGAGAAGGTGAACGTCAACGGTGGCGCCATCGCGCTCGGCCACCCCATCGGCATGTCCGGCGCCCGCGTGGTGCTGCACCTGGCCCTGGAGCTGAAGCGGCGTGGCGGCGGCATCGGCGCGGCCGCCCTGTGCGGCGGCGGCGGTCAGGGCGACGCGCTGATCGTCCGCGTCGCCGGCAAGTAAGTCACCTCGGCAAGGTCAGGCAAGGAGCTCTGCACATGGTGGACGTCCCCGCTCTGGTCACCCAGGCACGGGAGGGCAGGCCGCGGGCCGTGGCCCGGCTGATCTCGCTCGTGGAGGGGGCGTCCCCGCAGCTGCGCGAGGTCATGGCGGCGCTCGCGCCGCTCACCGGCGGCGCGTACGTGGTGGGCCTGACCGGCTCGCCCGGCGTCGGCAAGTCCACGTCGACGTCCGCGCTGGTCTCCGCCTACCGGCGGGCGGGCAAGCGGGTCGGCGTCCTGGCCGTCGACCCGTCCTCGCCGTTCAGCGGCGGGGCGCTCCTCGGCGACCGGGTCCGGATGTCGGAGCACGCCTCCGACCCGGGCGTCTACATCCGCTCCATGGCGACCCGCGGTCATCTCGGCGGTCTCGCCTGGTCCGCCCCGCAGGCCATCCGTGTCCTGGACGCGGCGGGCTGCGAGGTGATCCTCGTGGAGACCGTGGGCGTCGGGCAGTCGGAGGTGGAGATCGCCTCCCAGGCCGACACCTCGGTCGTGCTGCTCGCGCCGGGCATGGGCGACGGGATCCAGGCCGCGAAGGCGGGCATCCTGGAGATCGGCGACGTGTACGTGGTGAACAAGGCCGACCGGGACGGCGCGGACGCCACCGCCCGCGAGCTGAACCACATGCTGGGTCTCGGCGAGGCGCGCGGCCCCGGCGACTGGCGGCCGCCGATCGTCAAGACGGTCGCGGCGCGCGGCGAGGGCATCGACGAGGTCGTGGAGGCCCTGGAGAAGCACCGTGCCTGGATGGAGGAGCACGGGGTCCTGGCGGAGCGCCGCAGGGCCCGTGCCGCGCGCGAGGTCGAGACCATCGCGGTCACGGCCCTGCGGGAGCGGATCGGCGATCTGCACGGCGACCGGCGCCTGGACGCGCTCGCGGAGCGGATCGTGGCGGGCGGCCTCGACCCGTACGCGGCCTCGGACGAGCTGGTCGCGAGCCTGACGGGCAACTGAGCCGCGGTACGGCTCCACAGGGATGGATCAGGGCCTCACCGGGACGACCGGTGAGGCCCTACTTCGTCAGGTCCGCCGGCGGCGGCCGCCGCTACGGCTTGCCGCGCCGGCCGCGCAGCTGGTCCGCGACCGGCTTCAGGGACTCGCGCAGGTCGCCGAGCGCGTCCGTGCCGATCTGGTCGATGAAGTGCTTGCGCACCGACTCGACGTGGTGCGGGGCGACCTTGTGCATGGTCTCCATGCCCGCGTCGGTCAGCACGGCGTACAGTCCGCGGCGGTCGGACTCGCAGTTCTCGCGCCGGACGAGTCCGGCGTTCTCCATGCGGGTGATCTGGTGCGAGAGGCGGCTCTTCGACTGGAGCGTGGCCGCGGCCAGATCGCTCATGCGCAGCCGCCGTTCGGCCGACTCCGAGAGGTTCACGAGGATCTCGTAGTCGTTCATCGTCAGTCCGAAGGGCTGGAGGTCCCGCTCCAGCTGGTACGTCAGCATCCTCTGGACGTCCAGGAATGTGCGCCACGCACACTGCTCGGCGTCGGTGAGCCACGGGGTGGCGGTCTCGGTCTCCATATATGGATTCTACCTAAGAAGTTGAATACTTGACGAAGTCTGGGAGCGTGCGTTCGAAGACGTCACCCTCCGCAGACTACCGCTCACAGACCGAAGCGACGCTGGAGGTCGCCGAGCTGGCCGGGAAGGCGCGGTACCGAGCCTTGCACAGACTGGCCGGAACCGGGCGATCCGTGGCCCCCGGGTACACCCGGCTGGGCCGGTGGGCCGCCGATCGCACGGTCGGCCATCAGGATCTCCGTCGACTGGAGGAGGACCGTGCCCGCCCCCACGAACTCGAACTGGTGCTCCTCGCCCGAGGTGCCGCCGATGCCCGTCAGCGCGCGGAGGCCGCCCATCACGCCCGTCATGTAGCCGTGGTCGTAGTGGTGGCAGGGGGACGGGCAGTCCGCCCAGCCGACCAGGGCCTGCGGGTCCACCCGCATCGGTGGCTCCATGAAGACCACCGGGCCGTTCGACGCGGCCACGAACTTGCCCGTGCCGATCAGCGTCACGAAGCCCGGCACGATCGACTGCTTCAGTGCGAGCGTCGGCTGGTAGGCGAGCAGATTGCCGGAACGGATCGTCAGGTTGCCCTCGTCCAGGTCGAAGGAGTTCACGTCGAAGGCCCGGTCCGCCAGCAGCATCTTCCCGCTGCCCTCGGCCACCACCCAGTCGCTCGCGTGCAGCGGCGAGTGGAACGACGTCCGGACCAGACGGTCCAGCCGCCCGTGCCCGATGCCGTTGAACTCGATCCGCCCGTAGTAGGCGATCATCTTGCCCTTCTGCAGGAACCACTGGGAGCCCTTGAGCTCCACGCAGAAGGTGTACGGGTTCACGTTGTCGTCCGACGGCAGGGTCGTCGGGTCGTGGATCACGGGACCGGTCACAGCTTTTCCTCCGAGGCCTGCACGTACACCGCACCGCTGCCGCTCAGCTCCAGCTGGAACGCCTCGCCCGAGCCGCGCCCCACCATGTCGCGCCAGCCCAGCGCGGTGGAGAGCTTGTTCCGTACGTCGCCGTGGTGGGCCACGTAGGCCTGCGGGTCCACATGGACCGGGCGGCCCGGGGTGATCGGCAGCTCGATGACACCGCCGTGCGCCATGACGGCCACCGCGCCGTGGCCCTTCAGGGTGGTGGTGAAGAGGCCCTGGCCGGTGACCTGGCCGCGGACCATGCCCATGACCCCGCCCTGCGAGCCCATGAACATGGTGCCCTGCTCCAGGGTGCCGTCGAAGGCGAGGAGGCGGTCGGCCTCCACGTACAGGGTGTCCCCGGTCAGCCCGATCACCTGGATGTGGTGACCGCCGTGCCCGAACATCACCGTGCCGTTGCCCTCGACGGTCATCAGCGGCGTCGCCTCGCCGGCCACCCGGCGGCCGATCATCGACATCACGCCGCCCTGGCCGCCCGCCGTGTTCGGCGTGAAAGTGACGTCGCCGCGGTACGCGAGCATCGCGCCGCGCTGGCTGAACATCCGCTGCCCGGGGATGACGGTCGCCTCGACCATCTTCGAGTTGATCTCGCGGAACGGCATCAGACGTCGCCCCCGATCGTGTTCCGCTCGCTCGGCTGGACGTACACGAGGCCGTCCCCCTCGAAGCGGATCTGGAAGGCCTCGCCGCCGCCCTCGCCCATGATGGTGCGGAAGGTCACACCCGACTGGAAGTGCTGCTGGAGGTTGCCCTGGTGGGCGATGTACGCGCCGGGGTCGACCTGGAGCGGGTACTGCGGGGTCACCCGCAGCACCACCGCCGGGCCGTCGGACATGATCGCGGCCTGGCCGGTGCCCTCGACGGTCGTGGTGAAGAGACCGTTGCCGGTGGCCCCGCCGCGCAGGCCCGTGAAGGTGGTGCCGGTGCGCAGCCCCGCGTCGGTGCAGAGCAGATTGCTCGCCTCGACCCAGAGCTTGTCGCCGTGGAGCGAGACGAGGTTGATCTCGGAGGCCCGGTCGGCGAACCAGCAGGTCCCCTGGCCGCGTACCTCCATCACCTCCATCTGCTCGCCTGTGAGCCGGCGGGTGACCATGCCGCGCAGGCCCTCACCACCGCCGCTCATCTTCTTGAACGCCATCTGGCCGTCGTAGGCGACCATCGAGCCGTTCTTCGCCTTGACGGCGTCGCCGGTCATGGAGACGGCGAGCACCTTGCTGCCCTGGAGTCGGAACGTTGCCACCCGCTGAAGGTACTGGGGACCCGGATAAAGAGACAGCAAAGTCGGCGTGCACAATGGACGGGCCCTTGTGCATCCGTTCACAAGATCGAACGAAGGTGACCCCCTCCGTGGACATCAAGACCGCTTCCTCCCTCCACCGGCTCCGGCTCGTCTCCGCGCCGGAGGCCGTCTCGTTCCTGCTCCTGCTCGTCTGCTCGGTGCTCAAGCGGACGACGGACTTCAACGCGGTGCCGGTCATGGGCGCGATCCACGGCGTGCTGTTCATCCTCTACGTCCTGTTCTGGCTGGACGCCTGGAACCGGACCAAGTGGAGCTTCGGGACCGCCGCCCTCTACTTCGTCCTCTCCGTGCTGCCCCTGGGCGGCTTCTACGCCGAGCGGAAGCTCAAGCGCGAGGCCGAGAACGCGGTCATCGCCTCCCGCGCCCGCGCCGCGGCCGCCGAAGGCGCGGTGAAGGCGTGATCGTCGCGTTCTCGGTCACCCCGCTGGGCGTGGGGGAGGAGGTCGGCGAGTACGTCGCCGACGCCGTCCGGGTCGTCCGCGAGTCCGGGCTCCCCCACCGCACCGACGCGATGTTCACCTCCGTCGAGGGCGAGGACTGGGACCAGGTCATGGACGTCGTGAAGCGGGCGGTCGCCGCCGTGGAGGCGCGGGCCCCGCGCGTCTCGGTGGTCATGAAGGTCGACATCCGTCCCGGTGTCACGGACGGTCTGCACAGCAAGGTCGCCACGGTGGAGCGGTACCTGGAGGGCTGAGGCCCCCGCCGTCCTGCGTAGGCCGCGGTACACGAGAGGCCCCTGGTCCCCCGGGCTTCGTCGTACCCCGGGACGCATCTTGAGCGACTGCTCAAAATCGGCTACCTTCAGCCGCGGGCAGTTTTGAGCAGTCGCTCAAAATGCCGTACGAGCTGGGAGAACACCCATGGGTCTCTACATCGAGACACGGGTCCGCGCGGACCTGGAGACGCTCTGGGAACGCACGCAGGAACCCGACCGGCACCAGCGGTGGGACCTGCGGTTCACGGAGATCGACCACCTTCCGCGCACCGGGGACGAACCCCAGCGCTTCCGGTACGCGACACGCGTCCTGCCCTTCCTGGTCGTCGCCGGCACCGGTGTCTCCGCGGGGGAGCGCCACCGGGCCGGCGGCGACCGGGTCTCGGCCCTCCGATTCGCCTCCCCGCACCCGCTCTCGCTCCTCGCCGAGGGCAGCGGCTACTGGCGCTACGTCCCCACCCCGGACGGCATCCGCTTCCTCACCGGCTACGACTACCGGCCCCGCTGGGGCCGCACCGGCCGGCTCGCCGACCCGGCTCGTGTTCCGGCCCCTCATGGGCTGGGCCACCGCCTGGTCCTTCGACCGGCTGAGGCTCTGGTGCGAGCGGGGCATCACCCCGGAGCGCTCCCGGAACCGCTGGCTGCTCGAACTCCTCACCCGGGTGCTGCTCGTGGCCGTCCCCTGGGCCGCCACCGCCCTGCCCCTGGGACTCGTGTCGCTCGTCGCCGTGCCGCTCACCGTCCTCGGGCTCGCCCTCGCCGTGCTCGTACCGCCCTCGCCGCGCACCCCCGCGGCCCGGCGCTGTCTGCGCACCCCGCCCGCCCGCACCCGGGAGCCCCGGCTCCTCGCCGCCCTGGAGCAGCCGTGACCGCGACCGCGTCCGCCACCGCCCCCTCCATCTTCCGTACGGCCATGGGGGACGCGGCGTTCGAGCGCCTGCACCCCGAGCTCCGGCGGCGCTTCTCCGTCGGGCTCGCGAGCGGGGAGCTGTGCGTCGGGCGCGGTGTCATGGACCGGATCTGGCACGGCCGGGCCCTGGTGAAGCCCTTCCTCGCGGTCGGCGGGCTGCGGAACATCCTGCTGCCCCGCACCGGCCGCGACGTCCCCTTCGTCATCGAGAACGTGCCGTACGCAGACTCGTACGGCCGCGAGACCGTCACCTTCGTCCGGACCTTCGCCCTGCCCGGCGGGCCCCGGCGCTTCGACGCCACCATGGTCCACAGCCCCGAGCGCGACTGCGTCCTCGACTACCTCGGCACCCACCAGCACCTCGCCAGCGATCTGCACCTGTCCGCCGAGCCGGACGGCTCGCTCCTCATCCGCTCCGGCGAGCACCGGTTCCGCGAGGGCCCGCTGGACGTGCGCGTCCCGGAACTGATCGGCGGCCGCGCCGAGGTGCGCGAGTCCTTCGACGAGCGCACCGGCCGCTTCCACATCGACGTCCGGGTGGAGAACAGGTACGTCGGTCCCGTCTTCGGATACGAGGGTTCGTTCGTCGCCGAGTACATGGACCTACGATCCCGGGGGGTGCGCGCGGGGCTGCGCCCGGTGCGCGAGGAGGTACGGGCATGAGCGGGGACGTGCGGGACCGGCGGGCGGGGGAGCCGCGGGCGCAGGACGCGCGCAGCCGGGAGACCCGGGAGAAGCTGCTCGCGGGCGCCCTGCGGACCCTCGTCGAGCAGGGCATCGCCAAGGCCTCCGCCCGTGCCATCGCGGCCACCGCGGGCGTGAACCAGGCCCTCGTCTTCTACCACTTCGGCTCCGTCGACGAGCTGCTCGCCGAGGCCTGCCGGTACGGCGCCGAGCAGCGGGTCGCCCGGCACCGCGAGCGGCTCGCCGCGGTCGGCAGCCTCACCGAGCTGCTCGCCTTCGGACGCGAGCTGCACGAGGAGGAGCGGGAGGCCGGTCATGTCGCCTTCCTCGGGCAGCTGCTCGCCGGCGCGCAGGCGCACCCCCGGCTGGTGCCGGCCACGGCCGCCGGTCTCGACCTGTGGATCGCCGAGATCGAGCAGGTGCTCGTCCGGGTCCTGGCGGGGACCCCGCTCGCCGAGTTCACCGACCCCGCCGGGCTCGCCCGCGCGGTCGGCGCCTCCTTCATCGGCCTCGAACTGTACGAGGGCGTCGACCCGGCGGGCGCCGAGGCGGCCTTCGCCGCCCTGGAGCAGCTGGGCGCCCTGATGGCCGCCGTGGAGGAGCTGAACCCCGTCGCCAGAAAGGCCGTCACCTACACGCTCCGGCGGCAGAGCGCCCGTACCCGCTAGACCAACCCACTCGGACTACTCCAGTCGACACGCCGATGGTTTGCCCCTTTCGTTGGGATATCGGACCGTTCGAGGACAGCTGGAGGCGCCGTGCGGCCGGGAGCCTACGACTACGACACCTACAGCCGACTCGCCGGTCCGCTCACGGAACCGGAGCCCGAGGCCTACCGGGTGCGGTACCGGAGTCTGCTCTCCAGGGAGCCGCACCGCATACGCGCCGTCCTCCTGATGACCCTCGCGCCGGTCCTCTCGGCCCTGCTCCTCGCCTATCTCGTCTGGCCCGGCCACTGGACCGTCCGCGAGGGCGGCGACCGCCGGCTCGTCCACCTCGACACCGTGATGCTCGTGTCGATCGGGCTCATCTGCTTCTTCATGCTGGTGAACGTCACGGCGATCGCCCACGCCACCATGGTCGCCCGCGACCCCATACCCGTGTACGCCGAGAAGGGCACCCGCGTCGCCTTCCTCACCACCTACGTCCCGGGCAAGGAGCCGCTCACCATGGTCCGCGGCACCCTGGAGGGCGCCACCCGGCTGCGACACGACGGCCTCCTCGACCTGTGGCTCCTCGACGAGGGCGACTCCGCCGAGGCCAGGGCGCTCTGCGCCGAGCTGGGCGTCCGCCACTTCACCCGGGCCGGCGTCCCCGAGTGGAACCGGGTGAAGGGCCCCCACAAGGCGCGGACCAAGCACGGCAACTACAACGCCTGGCTCGCCCTGCACGGCGACGCGTACGACTACTTCGCCTCCGTCGACACCGACCACGTCCCGCTCCCCGACCTCCTGGAGCGGATGCTCGGCTACTTCCGCGACCCCGACATCGCCTTCGTCGTCGGACCGCAGGTGTACGGCAACTACACCGGCGTCGTCACCAAGGCCGCCGAGTCCCAGCAGTTCCTCTTCCACGCCCTCGTCCAGCGCGCCGGGAACCGCTACCACGCGCCCATGTTCGTCGGCACGAACAACGCCGTCCGGATCTCCGCCCTCAAGCAGGTCGGCGGACTGTACGACTCGGTCACCGAGGACATGGCCACCGGTTTCGAACTCCACCGCAGGAAGAACCCGCGCACCGGCCGCTACTGGCGCTCCGTCTACACCCCCGACGTCCTCGCCGTCGGCGAGGGGCCGGCCTCCTGGACGGACTTCTTCGCCCAGCAGCTGCGCTGGTCCCGGGGCACGTACGAGACGATCGTCAAGCAGTACTGGAAGGCGCCCTTCCGCACCCCGCCGGGCCGCTTCCTCAACTACACCCTGATGCTGGCCTACTACCCGATGACCGCGGTCAACTGGCTCCTCGGCATCCTCAGCAGCGTCCTCTACCTCTGGTTCGGCGCCTCCGGCACCCAGGTCTCCACCTCGGTGTGGCTGATGATCTACAGCGACGCCGTCGCCCTCCAGATCGGCCTCTACCTCTGGAACCGGCGGCACAACGTCTCGCCGCACGAACCCGAGGGCTCCGGCGGCCTCGCCGGCATGGCGATGTCCGCGTTCTCCGCCCCGATCTACCTCAAGTCCCTCGCCTCCGCGGTCCTGCGGACCCGCGGCCGCTTCGTCGTCACGCCCAAGGGCGGCGAGGCGAGCCCCGACCGGATCCTGACCTTCCGTATCCACCTCTTCTGGGCGGCGGTCCTCATCGCCTCGCTCGCCGCCTCCGTACACTTCGGGCACACCCACGCGGCCATGCGCACCTGGGCGCTCCTCGCCCTGGCCATCGCTCTCGCCCCGATCACCCTCTGGGCGCTCACGTCCCTCGGCAGGCGGCGCGCGCTCCGCGTCCGCGCGCGCGCCCGGGCCCGCCTCCGGGCCCGCGTCCCCGCCGGCGCCCGCGAAGGGGCCGAGGTCGCCACGGCGGTCGCCACCCCGCCGCCGACCGCCCCCGTCACCTCCGCCCCCACGACGACCGGAGGGAACTGAGCCATGGCCTACCGGCCGTCGAAGAAGTTCAAGAAGACCCTGTTCGGCAGCGCGGCGGTCCTGGTCCTCGCGGCGCTCAACGCCCCCGCCGCCGTCTCCTTCGCCGAGGAGAAGTACCACGCGTACAAGATCGCCCAGCCCGGCTACCAGCAGCGGTTCGGCTCCTGGACCGAGGTCGCGGTCCCCGGCCGGTACCGGATCAACGCCATCCACGCGGCCCTGCTGCACACCGGCAAGGTGCTGCTGATCGCCGGCTCGGGCAACAGCCAGAAGAACTTCGACGCGGGCACCTTCGAGACCGTCCTCTGGGACCCCGTCGAGAACACCTTCAAGAAGATCCCCACCCCCGTGGACTTCTTCTGCTCCGGTCACACCCAGCTCCCCGACGGCCGGCTGCTCGTCGCCGGCGGCACCGCGCGGTACGAGATCCTCGACGGCGAGGTCAAGAGGGCCGGCGGCGGCATGCGGGTCAAGAACGAGAGTCCCGACAAGGCGGTCACCCTCAAGAAGGGCACCGTCTTCCGCTCGCCGTCCGGGGTCGAGTACGTCTCCAGGTTCGACGTCACCGTCCCCAGGGCCAAGCGCGCGTTCGAGATCGCGTACTTCGCGAGCGGCCAGATGAAGCCGTGGACGACCAAGGTCACCGCAGCCGAGGCCCGGGTCTTCGTCGAGGCCCGCGAGGAGGGACCCCAGGCCCTCACCACCGAGGCCGCGCAGTACGAGGTCGTCGGCCTCAAGGGCGACGACGCCGACAACGTCTACGGCCTCGCGCAGAAGCTCACCACCGAGAAGCAGGACTTCCAGGGCATCAAGGGCGCCTACGAGTTCGACCCCAGGGCCGAGAGGTACATCCCGGTCGCCCCCATGAAGGACGCCCGCTGGTACCCCACGCTCGTCACCCTCGAGGACGGCAAGGTCCTCGCCGTCTCCGGACTCAACGACGTCGGCGACGTCGTCCCCGGCGACAACGAGATCTACGACCCCGAGACCAAGAAGTGGTCCAAGGGCCCCGTCCGCTACTTCCCCACCTACCCCTCGCTCTTCCTCACCAAGGGCGGCAAGCTCCTCTACACCGGCTCCAACGCCGGCTACGGCCCCGCCGAGAAAGGCCGCGAACCCGGCCTGTGGGACCTGAAGAAGAACTCCTTCACCCCGCTCGGCGGGCTCACCGACCCCGACCAGCTGGAGACCTCCGCCTCCCTGATCCTGCCCCCGGCCCAGCACCAGAAGGTCATGGTCCTCGGCGGCGGCGGGGTCGGCGAGTCGCCCAGGTCGACCGCCCGCACCTCCATCATCGACGTGTCCGAGGACAGCCCCGTCTTCACCGACGGGCCGGAGCTCCCGCAGGGCACCCGCTACCTCAGCAGCGTCCTGCTGCCCGACGACACCGTCTTCACCACCGGCGGCTCCGAGGACTACCGGGGCCGCGGCGGCAGCGACATCCTCAAGGCGCAGTTCTACGACCCGAGGAGCAACGCCTTCACCGAGGCCGCCGCACCCACCGTCGGCCGCAACTACCACTCCGAGGCGCTGCTGCTGCCCGACGGCCGGGTCGCCACCTTCGGCTCCGACCCGCTCTTCGACGACAAGGACAACACCCGGCTCGGCACCTTCGAGCAGCGCGTCGAGGTCTTCACCCCGCCCTACCTCCACCGGGCCGGCGCCGACCGGCCCGTCCTGGGGGAGGGCCCGCAGGAACTCGACCAGAACGGCCGCGCCACCTTCAAGACCAGGGACGCCGGCCGGATCGTCACGGCCCGGCTCATGCGCCCCAGCGCCGTCACCCACACCACCGACGTCGAACAGCGCTCGGTGGAGCTCGGTCTGACGAGGAGCCGGAACGGGACGACGGTCACCGTCGACGTACCGGAGGACCGGACCCTCGTACCGCCCGGCTGGTACATGCTCTTCGTCACCGACGCCGACGGCATCCCGTCCGAGGCGAAATGGATCCAGGTGGACTGAGTCCGCCTCCCCGGCCGCCTACGGCCTCGCCCGGCGCGCCAGACCCAGCGCGTAGTCCGGCCACCACGTACCGGCGGCCGGGCCGCCCCGGCACTGACCGTCCGAGTCGCCGGGGCGCTTGACCCACAGATACGCGTCGACCAGGTCGTCGCCGGTCCGGTCCGTCGGCGGTACGCCGAGGGCCCGGCCCGGCGGATTGCACCAGGCCTCCGCCCGGTCGCCCGGGAGCGGGCCGTCGCCGTTGCGGCTGGTGTCCACGGTGAAGTGGGCGCCGCCGAGCAGTCCCGAAAGGGCCGCGCCGAAGCGCCGCACGGCGTCGTTCGTCTGGAAGTTGGAGACGTTCAGCGAGAAGCCGTCCGCGTGGGCGACACCCGCCCGGCGCAGCGGCTCCACCAGCCTGCCCGGATCCTCGATCCAGGCCGGGTTGCCGGCGTCCAGGTAGACCCGGGTGCGGGGCTGCCGCTTGAGCCGCTCGACGGCCCCGGCGAGCAGCCGGTACCGCTCCTCGTGGTACCGGGCCGGCGTACAGCCGTCCACGATGTGCGGCACCGCGTCCGGCTCCAGGACGACGATCGCCGAGGACTCCCCGAGCGCGGTGGCGAAGGAGTCGATCCAGGTCCGGTAGGCCCGCGCGTCGTGCGAACCGCCCGCCGAGTACAGGCCGCAGTCGCGGTGCGGGATGTTGTACGCGACGAACACGGCCGTACGGTTCTCCGCCGCCGCGCCCCGCGCCGCGCGGGTGATCTCCGGCACGGGATCGTCCCCGGCCGGCCAGTCCGCGACCGGCCGGTCCGCGATCCGCCTCAGGATCCTCGCGTCCTCGGTCCTGCCCTGCGCCTCGTACTCACGCACCTGCCTGGCCGCGTCGCTCTCCGGGTCGACCCAGAACGGCGAGCCGCCCGCGGGGGCGGCCCCGTCGCGGGTGGACGGCGGACCGACGGGGCCCTCCGGGGGCCCGCCCTCGCCGCACCCGGCCAGGAGCAGCGCGGAGACGAGGGTCAGGGCGACGGCGGTGACGGTGCGGCGGGACATCCGGCCCCCAGGGTCGGGTACGGCGAGCACGGCGCTTCGTACGGACGGCGGGATGATCCGGGCCATCGTGGCATGCCGGTCAGCCGCTTCCGGGCTGTGACACCGCGATCCCCAGCGGGGTCCGCTCGTACAGCACCTGGTGGCCGTACCGCCGCGAGGTCAGCAGCCCCGCGTCCCGCAGCACCGCGAGGTGCGCGGAGACGGTGGACGGGGCCCGGCCCAGGAGGTGGGAGAGCGCCGTCGTCCCCATCGGCTCGGCGAGCGCGCACAGGACGTCCGCCCGCACCGGGCCGAGGAGCCGCCCGAGCGCTTCCGGAGTGCGGTCCCCGGACTCGGACCACAGCCCGCCGATGCCGCGGGCCGGATAGACCACCGTCGGCTGCCACGGCGGATCGAAACCGCTCACCACGTCCGGCCAGGTGAACACCGACGGCATCAGGACGAGCCCCTGCCCCTCCAGCGGACGGATGTGCTCACCGTGGTAGGCGACCTCCAGCGTCGCGGTCCCCGCGTCCCACGCGAAGGCCGGATGCAGCTCGTCCAGGAGCCGTTCGAGCCCGCCCTCCGCGAGCCGCCGCGAGTGGTACGCCACGTCCGCCTCCAGAAGCGCCCGCAGCCGGGGCCAGTCCGGGGCGATCAGCGTCTCCCACGCGACCCGGAGCAGCTCCGCCAGCCGCAGCACCGCCCCGGCGGGATCCGCCAGAAGCCGCCGCCCCTCGGCCGTCCCGGCCGCCCCCGGGGTGTCCGCGAGCGCCCGCTCGAAGTCGTCCAGGACCAGCGCCGGATCGGTCTCCCGTACCGCGGCGATCTCGTCCTCGAACGTGGCGGCGGGCCCCAGCGGCGGCGGATAGAGGAAGTCGGGACTGTGCCCGTGCAGCGGCATCAGCAGATGCAGCGGCCCGAGGTCGAGCTCCCGCGCCGCGGACGCGATCCGCCGCATCCACGGCAGGTGGTAGCCCTGCTTGCCGGGCCGGGCGAGGACCCGCACGGCGGAGTGGGTCTCCCAGAGCGGGGAGATCGCGAACCGGATCCGCAGCGGGTCGGCCTCGCCGAAACGCAGGTGGTACGGCACGGGCCCTCCGGGAGACGGGACGGAAGATTCGTCCGGGTCCGAAAGTCTAGGGCGGACCCCGGGGCCGACGGCACGCTGCGTGCCATGCCCAAGCACGACGACCCCACCACGCTGCCCGAAACCGGACCGGCCCCGACCGCCCCCGCGCCCCCACCCCTACGCGGCCCGGCGTCCGCCGACCCGGCGCGGGTCGGCCCGGCGTCCGTGGGCGCCGCGTCCGGCGGCCCGGCGTCCGGCGGTCCCGCGTCCGCCGAGCCGGCCCCCTCCGGCCCGGCCCCCTCCGGCCCCGGTTACCGGGCCGTCTTCCGGGTGCGGGAGTTCCGGGTCGTCTTCGCGGCCCATCTGTTCTCGCTGCTCGGGGTCGTCGTCAGCGAGCTCGCGCTCACCGTGCTCGTCTACGACCTCACCCGCTCCCCGCTCCTCTCCTCCCTCACCTTCGCCCTCGGCTTCCTCCCCTACCTCGTCGGCGGCACCCTGCTCGCCGGGCTCACCGACCGGCTCCCGCCCCGCCGGATCCTGGTCGTCTGCGACCTGCTCTGCGCCGGCTGCGTCGCGCTCATGGTGGTCCCCGCCACCCCCGTCGCCGTCCTGCTCGCGCTGCGCTGCGCCATCGCCGTCGTCTCGCCCGTCTTCAACGGCACCCGCATGGCGACGCTCGCCGACATCCTCGGCGAGGGCGACCTCTTCGTCCTCGGCCGCTCCCTGCTCCGGATCGTCTCCCAGAGCGCCCTCCTCACCGGCTTCGCCGTCGGCGGAGTGCTGCTCACCGTCGTCCCGCCGCGCGGCGCCCTCGCCGTCACCGCCACCACCTTTCTCGTCTCGGCGCTGCTGCTCCGGCTCGGCACCGCCCGCCGCCCCGCCCGGGCGTCCGGCACCGCGGACAGCGGGCTCTCCGGTACCTGGGCGGTGCTGCGGAACCGGCGCGTGCGGGCCCTGATGCTGATGTTCTGGGTGCCGCCCCTCTTCGCCGTCGTCCCCGAGGCGCTCGCCGCCCCCTACGCCGACGAGATCGGCGTCTCCACCGCCGCCCTCGGCCTCCTCATGTGCGCGCTGCCCGTCGGCACCATCGCGGGCGAGCTGTTCGCCGGGTCCTTCCTCAGCGCGGCCACCCGCTCCCGGATCGTGCTGCCGCTCGCCGTGACCGGCGTCCTGCCCTATCTCCTCTACGCCCCCGAGCCCGGCGTGCCCCTCGCGGCCGCCGCCCTCCTCCTGGCGGGCGCCACCGGCGCGTACACCCTCGGGCTCGACGCCTGGTTCGTGGCCGCCGTCCCCGAGGAGCAGCGGGGGAGGGCCATGACCCTGATGACCGCGGGCATGATGACCGTCCAGGGCATCGGCATGGCGGGGGCCGGGATCGCCGCCGAGTTCGCCCCCGTGCACGCGGTGGTCGCCGGCACGGGCGTCCTCGGCACGGTCTGCCTCCTCGCCGCCGCCGCCGAGCTGCGGGCCGCCGGGGCGGCGGGGGAGACGGGGGCCGGCCGGGGCGGTCGGCGACCGAAAGGCGAGACGGGGCTGACCGGCATATGACCAGTCGGTAAGGTCGACGCGTGCCGAAGCCGCTCAGTCTCCCCTTCGACCCCATCGCCCGCGCCGACGAACTCTGGCAGAAGCGCTGGGGCCCGGTCCCCTCGATGGCCGCGATCACCTCGATCATGCGCGCCCACCAGATCCTCCTCGCGGAGGTCGACGCCGTCGTGAAGCCGTACGGGCTGACCTTCGCGCGGTACGAGGCCCTGGTGCTGCTCACCTTCTCGAAGGCCGGCGAGCTGCCGATGTCCAAGATCGGCGAGCGGCTGATGGTCCACCCGACCTCCGTGACGAACACCGTGGACCGGCTCGTGAAGTCCGGTCTCGTCGACAAGCGGCCCAATCCGAACGACGGCCGCGGAACGCTGGCCTCCATCACGGAGAAGGGCCGCGAGGTGGTCGAGGCGGCCACCCGCGACCTGATGGAGATGGAGTTCGGGCTCGGCGCGTACGACGCGGAGGAGTGCGCCGAGATCTTCGCGATGCTGCGTCCGCTGCGGGTCGCGGCGGACGACTTCGAGGAGAAGTAGCCGCTCGCGCCGCGAGGGCCGACCCGCGCGAAGATCGCCCGGAACGTGCCGTTACGCTCGACGGCATGAAATCCAGCGTGCTGACCCGTTACCGCGTCATGGCGTACATCACCGCCGTCATGCTGCTCGTGCTGTGCACCTGCATGGTCTTCAAGTACGGGTTCGACATGGGCGAGGACGTGACCTTCGCGGTCTCCCAGGCCCACGGTGTCCTCTACATCATCTACCTCGTCTTCGCCTTCGACCTGGGCTCCAAGGCCCGCTGGCCGTTCGGGAAGCTGCTCTGGGTGCTGGTCTCGGGCACCATCCCGTTCGCCGCGTTCTTCGTCGAGCGCAAGGTCGTCGCCGAGACGCTGCCGCTGATCAGCGGCGCGCGGCCGGAGCCCGTCAAGGCCTGACACGGACCCCCGCACTGATGTGCGGGGGTTTCCCATCGACATTTACTAGGACGTCCTAGTAAATTCGAAGCATGGACGCTGACGCCATCGAGGAAGGCCGCCGTCGCTGGCAGGCCCGTTACGACAAGGCCCGCAAGCGGGACGCCGACTTCACCACGCTCTCCGGCGACGCCGTCGAGCCCGTCTACGGGCCCCGGCCCGGCGACACCTACGAGGGCTTCGAACGCATCGGCTGGCCCGGCGAGTACCCGTACACCCGCGGGCTCCACGCCACCGGCTACCGCGGCCGGACCTGGACCATCCGCCAGTTCGCGGGCTTCGGCAACGCCGAGCAGACCAACGAGCGCTACAAGATGATCCTGGCCGCCGGCGGCGGCGGCCTCTCCGTCGCCTTCGACATGCCCACCCTCATGGGCCGGGACTCCGACGACCCCCGCGCCCTCGGCGAGGTCGGCCACTGCGGTGTCGCCATCGACTCCGCCGCCGACATGGAGGTCCTCTTCAAGGGCATCCCGCTCGGCGACGTCACCACCTCGATGACGATCTCCGGCCCCGCCGTGCCCGTCTTCTGCATGTACCTGGTCGCCGCCGAGCGCCAGGGCGTCGACCCGGCCGTGCTCAACGGCACGCTCCAGACCGACATCTTCAAGGAGTACATCGCGCAGAAGGAGTGGCTCTTCGAGCCCGAGCCCCATCTGCGTCTCATCGGCGACCTGATGGAGCACTGCGCGCAGGGCATCCCCGCGTACAAGCCGCTCTCCGTCTCCGGCTACCACATCCGCGAGGCCGGGGCGACGGCCGCGCAGGAGCTCGCGTACACCCTCGCCGACGGTTTCGGCTACGTCGAGCTCGGCCTCAGCCGCGGCCTCGACGTCGACGTCTTCGCCCCCGGTCTGTCCTTCTTCTTCGACGCCCACCTCGACTTCTTCGAGGAGATCGCCAAGTTCCGCGCCGCCCGCCGGATCTGGGCGCGCTGGATGAAGGAGGTGTACGGCGCCAAGACCGACAAGGCCCAGTGGCTCCGCTTCCACACCCAGACCGCCGGTGTCTCCCTCACCGCCCAGCAGCCGTACAACAACGTCGTACGGACCGCCGTGGAGGCCCTCTCCGCCGTCCTCGGCGGCACCAACTCCCTCCACACCAACGCCCTCGACGAGACCCTCGCGCTCCCCAGCGAGCAGGCCGCCGAGATCGCGCTCCGCACCCAGCAGGTGCTGATGGAGGAGACCGGCGTCGCCAACGTCGCCGACCCGCTGGGCGGCTCCTGGTACGTCGAGCAGCTCACCGACCGCATCGAGGCCGACGCCGAGAAGATCTTCGACCAGATCAAGGAGCGCGGCCGCCGGGCCCACCCGGACGGACAGCACCCGATCGGGCCGATCACCTCCGGCATCCTGCGCGGCATCGAGGACGGCTGGTTCACCGGCGAGATCGCCGAGTCCGCCTTCCAGTACCAGCGCTCCCTGGAGAAGGGCGACAAGCGCGTCGTCGGCGTCAACGTCCACCACGGCTCCGTCACCGGCGACCTGGAGATCCTCCGGGTCAGCCACGAGGTCGAGTGGGAGCAGGTCCGGGCCCTCGGCGAGCGCAAGGAGCGCCGTGACGACGCCAAGGTCCGCGCCTCGATCGACGCCATGCTGGCGGCCGCCCGGGACGGCTCGAACATGATCGCCCCGATGCTGGAGGCCGTCCGCGCGGAGGCCACCCTCGGCGAGATCTGCAACGCGCTGCGGGACGAGTGGGGCGTCTACACGGAGCCCCCGGGCTTCTGATCCGCCTTCACGCCCCGCGCGCCTGCCATGCCGCGCGTCACGCCTCAGCCGGCAGCCGCCACCGGCCCCCCGGTGAGC